>NZ_JBHTVQ010000018.1:4474-65185 GCF_042792855.1 Streptomyces sp. NPDC056600 | reverse complement strand
GGGGGGCCCGGGGCGGGGCCCCGGGGGGGGGCGGGGCGGGGGGGGGGGGGGGGGGGGGGGTCGGGGGGGGGGGGGGGGGGGGGGGGGTGGGGGGGGGGGGGGGGGGGGGGGTGGGGGGGGGGGGGGGGGGCCCCCCCCCCCCCCCCCCTCCGCGAGGGGGGCGAGCTGTGGCGATGCGGGCCGGCAATACAGGAATTGCCGTGCGCTCGCAGCCGATCCCACGGATCATGAGCCCATGGCCGAAGACCCTCACGCCCTTGTGCCCATCCGGCTCGCCCTGGACGACGGTGACTCACCGATCGACGTCATCGACGCCCTGTTCCTTCAGCGTTTCACCACCGGCGAGCAGCCGTACTCCCGGACGGTGAGCCTCGACCGGGTCCGCCCCGGGGCCCAGCTGGTGCCCGACGAGGCCCGCGTCGTGCGGCAGGCCAGCAGTGACAAGCAGCGTTCCACCCTGGCCGAGGGCGACGGCTGGACCCTGCGGGTCTCCACCGCGCAGTGGGGCACCGGCACCCACGTCTCGGTGACGGCGGTCAGCGAGGAGCTGGCGCACTCGGTGATCCACCGCGCCACCGACGGCGTGGAGATGGAACCGGAACCGGTCCCCGAGGAGGTGACCATGGGGTTCTGGCACCTCTCCCCGCGCCGCGGACCGCTGCGCATCACCCGGCAGATCTCCGCCGCCACCTGGGACGAGGTCCGCGTCAACTACACGGCGCCGGTGGCCGGGGCGATGGACTCGCTGATGAAGACCACCCCGGAGGACATCGCCGGCCGTCTCCTGCTGCTGCACGGCCCGCCCGGCACCGGCAAGACCACGGCGCTGCGCACCCTGGCCCGCTCCTGGCGCGACTGGTGCCAGGTGGACTGCGTGCTCGACCCGGAGCTGCTGTTCTCCGACGCCGGCTACCTGATGAACATCGCCATCGGCGACGACGACGATGACGAGGACGGCGAGGGCCGCTGGCGGCTGCTCCTGCTGGAGGACTGCGACGAGCTGGTCCGCGGCGAGGCCAAGCACGTGGCGGGCCAGGCGCTGTCCCGGCTGCTGAACCTGACGGACGGTCTGCTCGGGCAGGGCCGCAAGGTGCTGGTCGGCATCACCACCAACGAGGACCTGGAGCGCCTGCACCCGGCCGTGGTGCGGCCCGGCCGCTGTCTGGCGCGGATCGAGGTCGGCCCGCTGACCCGGCGCGAGTCGGTGGAGTGGCTCGGCACCGAGGAGGGCATCGGCCGCGACGGGGCCACCCTCGCCGAGCTGTACGCGCTGCGGCGCGGCACCTCGCCGACGGCACTGCCCGAGCCGCGGGCCGGGGAGGACGCGGGGCTCTACCTGTAGTGCTTTGATGGCGGTATGACCGTCTTCGTCGGCACCTCCGGGTGGCAGTACAAGGACTGGCGCGGCGTGCTCTACCCGGAGGGCACGCCGATGCGCCGGTGGCTGGAGGAGTACGCCGCCCGGTTCGCCACGGTGGAGAGCAACAACGCCTTCTACCGGCTGCCGTCCCGTGAGACCTTCGCCGGCTGGCGGGAGCGGACGCCGGCGGACTTCACGGTCGCGGTGAAGGCGAGCCGGTTCCTCACCCACGTGAAGCGCCTCAAGGACCCCGCGGAGCCGGTGGAACGGCTGCTGTCCCACGCCGGCGGCCTCGGCGACCGGCTCGGTCCGGTGCTCCTTCAGCTCCCGCCGACCCTGCGCGCCGACGCCGCCCTGCTCGAGGACTGCCTGGCCTGCTTCCCGTCCGAGGTGCGGGTGGCGGTGGAGCCGCGGCACGACTCGTGGTGGACGGACCGGGTGCGGTCGGTGCTCGAGGACCGCGGGGCGGCCCTGTGCTGGGCGGACCGCGGCTCCCGTCCGGTGACCCCGCTGTGGCGGACCGCGGACTGGGGCTACCTGCGGCTCCACGAGGGCCGCGCCCGCCCGTGGCCACGGTACGGCGCCCGCGCCCTGCGCACCTGGGCCGAGCGCGCCGCCGCCACCTGGCCCGCGGGCGACCTGTACGCCTACTTCAACAACGACCCCGGCGGAGCCGCCGTCCACGACGCCACCCGCTTCGCCCGCGCGACCCGCTCGGAGGGCCTGGAGGTGACCCGGACGCCGCGCTGAATCCTCCGGCCCGCTATACGGCGGGCCCCTCGTACACCGCTCGGACCGCGTCCGCGGCGGCATGGTTCGCGGCGTCGGCGTCCAGACCCAGCCGGTGTGCCGTCCGGGCGAACTCCCGGGCCGCGGCGGCCACCGCGCGCTCGGCCGCGGCTCCGGCGGCGGCCACGAAGGTGCCGTTGCGGCCGCGGGTCTCGATCACCCCGTCCGCCTCCAGCGCCCGGTAGGCCTTGGCCACGGTGTTGGCGGCCAGCCCGAGCGTCTCGGCGAGGCCGCGCACGGTCGGCAGCCGGTGTCCCACCGGGAGGGCGCCGGACCGCGCCTGTTCGGAGATCTGCGCCCGTACCTGCTCGTAGGGCGGCAGGCTGCCGGCTCGGTCGTCGATGCGGATCCTCAGGCTGCTCACACCCGGATTCTGCACCACCGGGCCACGGCCGGAAAATGAAGGGCGGCCCCCGGGCCCCTCGCGTACCGTCCCCGCCATGACCGTATCGGTACGCGCCCTCAGCCCGGGAAACCGCGGCGACGCCGAGGCGTTCGCCCGGGTCCGGATGCTGGCCCTCCCCTATGTCTTCTTCACCGCCGACTCCGTCGAGCACGTGCTGACCCGCCTCCCTCCCGACGCCCGGTACACCGCGCTGCTCGCGGAGGAGGACGGCGAGGCGATCGGCACCGCACAGGTCAGACTGGCGCACGACAGCCCGGAGCCCGGGCAGGCGCTGCTCAACGTCTACGTGCGCCCGGACCGCACCGGCCGCGGCGCGGGCACCGCGCTGCTGCAGGCAGGCGAGGAACGGCTCGCCGCCCTGGGCGCGCGCGAGGTGTTCTCCTGGGTCCTGGACGAGCCCGCCGACCGCCTCTTCGCGGAGCGTCGCGGCTACCGCCCTGGCAGCACCGCCCAGTTCCTGCTCCTGGACCTGGCCAAGGCGGCACTGCCCCCGGTGCCCGCCCCGCCCCCGGGCGTCGAGCTGCGCACCGCCGACGACTTCGCCGACGACCCGCGGCCGCTCTTCGCTCTGGACGCCGAGTGCACCGCCGACGAGCCCGGCGACGTGGACCATCTGCTCGACGACTACGGGACCTGGCTCGACGAGACCTGGCGGCACCCGCTCCTGCGCCACGACCTGACCACCGTCGCCGTCGCCGACGGCCGCCCGGTGGCGTTCACCGCGGTCCGCACGGACGGCGGCACCCGGTACGGCACCGGCATGACCGGCACGGCCCGCGCCCACCGCGGCCGGGGGCTGGCGAAGCTGGTGAAGGCCGACTCGCTGCACCGCGCGCGGGCGGCCGGTTTCACCGAGGCGCACACCGGCAACGACGCCGGGAACGACGCCATGCTCGCGGTCAACCGGTGGCTGGGGTACGAGGTCTGCGCGCAGGAGGTGCACCATGTCCGCGAACTCGCCTGAAGGCGGCGGCCCGGAGCAGGTCGAGGTGGTGCTGCGCAAGGCGGGCCGCCTGAAGGTCAGTTACCCCGCGGAGCTGCTCTCCGACGACGGCACCCGGATCGCCGTCCGCGCCGAATGGGCCGGCGAGGGCGTCCGCGACTTCGGCTTCGTGCGGTTCGAGCCCCACGACGTGTTCACCGAGTGGTACTGGCGGGACCGGTGGTACTCGGTGAAGGAGGTCCGCGCCCCCTCCGGCGACCTCAAGGGCTGGTACTGCGACGTGACCCGCCCCGCGGAGCGGGCCGGCGCCGAGGTGGTCGTGGAGGACCTCGACCTGGACCTGTGGGTGTCCGGCGACGGGGCGAGGGTGCTGCGGCTGGACGAGGACGAGTTCGCCGCGAGCGGCCTGCGCGAGCGCGACCCGCACGCCGCCGCCGAGGCCGAGGCCGCCCTGGACCAGCTGGAACGGCTGGCCCGCGAG
The DNA here is from genome assembly GCF_042792855.1 of Streptomyces sp. NPDC056600. Taxonomy (NCBI): domain Bacteria; kingdom Bacillati; phylum Actinomycetota; class Actinomycetes; order Kitasatosporales; family Streptomycetaceae; genus Streptomyces; species Streptomyces sp. NPDC056600. Next base: position 61,206 of record NZ_JBHTVQ010000018.1, on the reverse strand, counting down.
GGCGGCCTGGAGGCCCTGCTGGCCTGAGGCCCGGAGCCGCGGCGGAACGCCCGGACCGAGGCCGCCCCCGGCGAGCCGTGCTGCTCGCTCGCGGGGGCGGCCCGGGGACCTCACAGGTCCGTGGAGGCGCTGGTCAGTTGACCGACACCGCTCCGCCCGGTCCGGTGACCGGGGCGTACTTGGCGGTGAAGTAGCTGCTGGACGGGCAGGTGGTCGACCCGCTCGTCTTGGTGAGCAGCTGGTTGCTGAAGTTGATCGAGTCGTCGGCGTTGTTCGTGGTGCCGCTGATGGACGCGGCGGAGTACACACAGTTGACGTTTCCGAAGACGCTCTTCAGCACCGCGGTGGCGGTGATCGGTCCGTTCACCGTGAGCACCCCGGCGGAGGTGACCGAGGCGGTCAGCAGCGGCGAGATGGTGATGGAGCTGACGCCGGTGGTGCCGAGGATGTTCGACGTGCACGTGGCGGCGTTGAAGGTCTGCTTCACGTTGTTCTCGGTGGCCGTGCCCGGCGCTGTCGGGTTGGTCGCGACGGTGGCTTCGATGGCGGAGCCGCTGCAGGTGACGCCGGTGCTGCCGCTCGCCGTGGTGGTGAGCTTGGCCGTGGTGCCGGCGGCCAGGGACGCGGTCAGCTTGGCTCCGACCGGGACGTTGGCGCCGGTGGCGTCGTACGTCAGGACCGAGGTGGCTGTCGGCGCGGCGGTCGCGGTCGCGGAGACGCCCCAGAGCGAGGCGGTGCCGGCGAGGGCGGCGGTGGCGAGTAAGGCGGTACGACGATTGCGCATGACGGATTCCTTCCATGGGGGATGGATCTCGGGGGGTGCGCACGGCGGTGACGCGGGTGCCGCCCCGTCACCGCCGTCTGCTCACACGCGGTGTGGGACCGGGCCCGCGGTGAGAGTTCGGGTGGCGCCGTTCACTGCGGGCCTTCCACCACGCCCCGGACAGGGCGGAAGAAGTCGACCGCAGTCGTTCCCTAGGTTTTGTAACCGTGACGCTACGGACGGTCAAGAGGTCCGCCGGATATTTGTTACCCGGGGTAATCCCAGTTCATGCACGGAGTGCTGTCACGCCGCCGGGGCGGCCTCGGGACCCTCGGCCGGCCGGAGGGCAGGGCGGAGCGCCCGTCGGGGCGAGGCGTGCGGTCCCGCCCCGACGGGTCGTCGTGCGGTCGTCAGCCGCGGGCGTCGTTCAGTGCCGCGGTGAGCGAGGCCAGGCTGTCGTCGATGGCGATCGTGGTGTCGACGCCGGTGAAGGTGACCGCGTTCTCCCCCGCCCCGGCGGGCAGGTCGAAGAGCGAGTTCACGATCCAGTTGCTCTCCCCCAGCCCCAGCAGGCCGCAGCGGCTGGCGCCGGGGATGGCCGCCGAGGAGTCGGTGAGGGTGCCGTTGCTGACCTTGAGCACCGCGGTCGGGTGCCCGTTGGGGTCGCCCTCGAAGGAGAGCTCCGGGGCGCCGGGCGAGGAGGCCCGCAGCACGATGGGCTTGGCGTCCGACCCCACGTAGCACCGGGAGCCGAGCAGCGGGTGGATCACCTTCAGCTTGATCGGCATCTCGAACAGCGGGTGGTCGCTGCCGACGGCCAGCGGCACGAAGTTCTTGATCGGGCCGGCCGGCTCGACCTGGATGTCCGCGCTGGTGACGCCGGGCCAGAAGTTGGCCAGGCCCGGCAGCGGCGCCTCGGTGACCGGGGCGTCCAGGAGCGGCCCGCCCACCGGGGCTGCGGTGTCGTAGACGTTGGCGGCGCTGCCCGAGATGTCGACCGTCGGGGCGGCCGACGACCAGCGGATGCCCCAGTTGAGCTTCATCGGGGCGCCGATCGGCACGCTGTACTCGCCGATCCGGAAGGTGCCCCCGTCGACCTCGGAGTGCACGCAGCCGACCTGGAGGTTGCCCGGCTCCGCGAGCAGCGACGAGGTGAGCGGGCAGGTGTCCATGTTCTGGTAGGGGGCGGCCAGCTGGGTCCCGGCGGCCGGGGCGGGCGTCGTCTGCAGTCCCACCAGGGCGGCGCAGCCGGCGATCACGGTGGCGGCCCTGCCGAGCAGGCGGCGGGGTCTGCGGTCTCTCACGTTGTCCATGTGCGCGTCTCTCCTCGCATCGGGCCCGTTCGGGCGGAGTCGTGCGGCACGGCGGCGCGGCGGGTCCCCCTCGCCCGGCGCCACGGGCGAGGGGGACGTTCATCCGCAGGGAAACCCAACGGTGTTCTACCGAGCGCCGGTTGGGTGGTCAAGGCGCGGGGGACAATTTTGTTACCCAAGGTAAGTCCAGTTCGGACGGCGGGTGTTGGCGTCAGGCGATCTCCCGCGGCCCCTCCCGGCGACGGGCCCGCAGGTGGGAGCACCACCCGGAAGGAGAAGCCGCCGACGCCTCCCCGGCACCACGTGGCCACATCCGTACCAATCAGCTCACAAGGTCAACACTCTTTGTCCGCAAGCCAATTGACCACGTTCCTCACTCGCCGGTAACTTCCAGGCATCCCCCCGAAGCCTCCGCCGCGCCGCCACCGACAGAACCAGGGAAACCCGGCGCGGACCACGGGAGGTGACGTCCGCGCCAGGACCTGCCCCGGTTCCACCGACATCGCCGTCACAGAGGAGAGCCGTTCATGTCAGAGTCCGCAATGCCCCTCAAGGGCAGAGTCCGCCTGCGCCGCTGGGCCGCGCTCGGCGTCCCCGGGGTGCTCGCCACCGCCGCGCTGGTCGTCGCGACCGCCCAGGGCATCCTGGCCGCCCAGTTCACGATCTCGGGCATGCCCTTCACCATCAACGCCGACAAGATCCAGGCCACCGGCATGGCCCAGTACGGCGGTCTGGACAACATGCACCCGGACAGCCCGCTCCAGGGCGACACGGGCGGTCAGGTGGCGGTGTTCGTCACCACCATGAAGAACGCCGAGATCACCAACCTGTGTCAGGCGGTCGCGATCGGCGGCACCCACCTGACCATCACCGCCGGGAACAAGGGCACTCCGGCCAAGGCCACCAACCTGGCCACCGACTCGGACACCCTGACCGGCCGGACAGGCACCTTCACCGGCCTGGAGATGGGCCGCGACGCCGCCACCCTGGACAAGGGCTTCTCGCAGGGTCCGCTGGGCACCTTCGGCATGCAGGCCGACAAGATCGTGCTGGAGGACGTCTACCAGCACAACTGGGCGACCACCGCCGGTGCCATGACCCTGCCCAACCTGAAGATCGCGTTCAGCGAAGCCGGCTGCGGCAACTGACGCAGTCGCCAGACCCGGCCGGCGGACGCGTTCCGCCGGCCGGGCCCGTGTCCGATCGCAAACGCCCGCGAAGGAGCCGCCGGCCGTGGCCAGCGACAGCACATCCGACAGCCCGCACACCGCGCCGTACACCGCGCCGCACCCCGCCCCCGCGGCCGCCGAGCCGTCCGCGGCCGCGCCACCCGCCGCCGCCGCCGCCGCTCCGGCGCCCCGGCGGCGGTCCCGGTTCGCCGTCTGGCGCGGCAACCGCCCGTTCCTGGGCGGCCTGCTGCTCACCCTGGCCGGTGTGGAGATCATGCTGACCATGAAGGTCCTGGAGTCCTCGCTCCAGGTGATCCTCAAGGCGGGCGCCCTGGGCATCGCCGGTTACCTGCTGCCGGGCGTGATGGCGCTGTGCGGTCTGCTGATCCTCTTCAACCCCACGCAGCGGATCTTCTACTCGATCATCGGCCTGCTCGCCACGCTCGGGTCGTGGGTCACCTCGAACCTCGGCGGGTTCGTCATCGGGCTGATCCTCGGGCTGCTCGGCTCGACCCTGGCCTTCGGCTGGATGCCCGACCAGGAGCCGCGCCGCAAGCTGCTGCGCCGTCGCGGCCGCGAGGCCACCCCCGCGGGCTGACCCGCGCCCGCGGCGGCCGGCTCCCGCGCGTCCCCCGGAAGCCTCCGCCCCCGGGCCGCCTCACCCGGCGCTGCCCGGGCTGCTGTGCCACAGCTTCCGCCCCGTGGGCGGGCCGCCGTTCCCCGCCGGACGGAGGTCCGCCCACGGGTGCATCTCGTACCCGGTGGGCATCCGGATCGTCCGGCCGCCCTCCGCGTCGCCCTCCTCCCGGCCCGGGCCGCCCTTCTCGCGCAGCGCGCTCTGCTCGGCCAGCGTCTCCGACAGCCGGGCCGCCACCCGCTCGAGCCCGCCCTCGGCGCGCAGTTCGGACAGCTCGGCCAGGTTCCAGGCGGCCGTGCCCACCACGCTGAAGCTGCGCACCCCTCGGCGCTGCACGGTCCCGCGCACCAGCAGCAGCCAGGAGTGGAAGACGGTGTGCGCGCAGGCGTCGTGGGAGTCGTCGAAGAAGGCCAGGTCGACCAGGCCGGTGCCGTCGTCGAGGGTGGTGAAGATGACCCGTCGGCCCGATCTGATGGGCGGGGTCTGGGTGGCCACCTTGGACCCGGCCACCAGCACCGTCTCGCCGTGCCGGGCGGTGCGCAGCCGCTTCGCGGAGGTGACGCCCAGCTCGGCCAGGAACTCCGCGTGGTCGTCCATCAGGTTGCGCGAGGCGTCCATGGACAGCACGCCCAGCTCGGCGCTGAGCCGCTCCCCGTCGGTCAGGTCGGGCAGCCCGGCCGACGCGGTGCGCCCGCCGCCGCCCAACGGCAGTTGCTCGGCTCCGGCGGCGCGGGCGGCGCCCCGGTGCAGCTCGCTGATGTGCAGCCTCAGGTCGCGCCGGTTGGCGCCGAACGCGTCCAGCGCGCCCACCTGTGCCAGCCGGTCGGCCACCGGGCGACTGGGGCGGGCCCGCTGCCAGAAGTCCAGCAGGGAGGAGTACGGCTGCCCCTCGGCGATCCGCCCCGCCTCCGCCTCGCTGATGCCGTGCACGTCCCCGAGGGCCAGCCGCAGCCCCCAGACATCGGAATCCTCCCGCTTTCCGCCAGACACCAGTTCGATACGGTGGGTGACGCCGGACCGGTTGACGTCCAGCGGGAGCACCGGCACGCCCCGTCGGCGCGCGTCCGCCAGCAGCAGCCGCTTGGGGTACATCCCGGGGTCGTGGGTGAGCAGCCCGGCGTAGAAGGCGGCCGGGTGGTGCGCCTTCAGCCAGGCCGACTGGTAGGTCGGCACCGCGAAGGCCACCGCGTGCGCCTTGCAGAAGCCGTACGAGCCGAAGGCCTCGATGATCTCCCAGGCGCGCTCCACCGTCTCGGCGTCGTACCCCCGGGTCGTGGCGTGCTGGGCGAACCAGGTCCGGATCCGTCCCTGGGAGTCCGGGTCGGACAGCCCGCGCCGCACCCGGTCGGCCTCGCCCCGGCCGCAGCCGGTCATGACGGCCACGATGTCGATCAGCTGTTCGTGGAAGACCACCACGCCGTAGGTGCCGCGCAGCGCCGGCTCCAGGTCCGGATGCGGGTAGCGGGCGGGGCTGCGCCCGTGCCGGCGCTCGATGAACGGCCGCACCATGTCGGCGGCCACCGGTCCGGGCCGGAACAGCGAGATGTCCACCACCAGGTCGTGGAAGGTCTCCGGCTGGAGCCGGCCGACCAGGTCGCGCTGGCCGGGCGACTCGATCTGGAAGCACCCGAGCGTCTCGGTCGACTTGATCAGCCGGTACGTCTCCGGGTCGCCCTCGGGCACCGCGTCCAGGTCGATCCGCTCGCCGGACGCCCGCTCCACCTCGGCCACCGCGTGCGCCATCGCCGACTGCATCCGCACCCCGAGCACGTCCAGCTTGAGCAGGCCCAGGTCCTCGACGTCGTCCTTGTCGAACTGGGCCATCGGGAAGCCCTCGCCGCTGGTGGGCACCACCGGGGTGCGCCCGAGCAGCGTGGCGTCGGACAGCAGCACGCCGCACGGGTGCATGGCGACCCCGCGGGGCAGCGCGTCCAGCGCCTCCACGAGGTCCCACATCCTGTCGTAGCGCTGTTTCTCCCCCGCCAGCTGCTTCAGCTCGGGCAGCTCCTCCAGGGCGGCCCGGGCGTCGCGGGCGCGGATGTGCGGGAAGGACTTGGCGATCCGGTCGATCTCCGCCGGGTCCATGGCGAGCGCCGCCCCGACGTCGCGGACCGCGTGCCGCACCCGGTAGGTCTCGGGCATGGCGACGGTGGCCACCCGCTCACCGCCGAAGCGGTCGAAGATCTTCCGGTAGACCTCGAGCCGGCGGGCGGACTCCACGTCGACGTCGATGTCCGGCAGCACCGCCCGGCGCTTGGACAGGAAGCGTTCCATCAGCAGCCCGTGCTCGACCGGGTCTGCGGAGGCGATGCCCAGCAGGTGGTTGACCAGGGAGCCGGCGCCGGAGCCGCGCGCGGCGACCCGGATGCCCATCTCGCGGACGTCGTCGACGACCTGGGCGACGGTGAGGAAGTAGGTGGCGAAGCCGTGATGGGCGATGATGTCCAGCTCGTGGTGCATCCGCTCCCAGTACGCGCGCCGCCGGTCGTAGCCGCGCAGCACCATCCCGGCCGCCGCCCGGGAGGCCAGCACCCGCTGCGCGGTGCGCCGCTCGGCGCCGACCAGGTGGGGTTCGGGGAAGTGGACGCTGCCGATGCCCAGGTGCTCCTCGGGGTCGACCCGGCATTCCTCGGCGGTGGTCCGGGTGTGCTCCAGCAGCCGCCCGGCGGCCCGTGGGCCCAGCCCGGCGGCCTCGGCGACCCGCTCGGCGGCCTCCCGCATGGCGTCGGCGCCCTTGAGCCACGCCTCGCCCGAGTCCAGCCCCCGGGCCGGGTCGACGGGGACCAGACGGCGGGCGGAGTCCAGCACGTCGGCGACCGGACCCATGCCGGGGTCGGCGTAGCGGACGGCATTGGTCAGCACCGGGCGCACGCCCTGCTCGGCGGCGAGCGCGAGGGTACGGGCGGCCAGCCGCAGCGAGCCGTGCCCGGTGCCCTGGCGGCCGTGCCAGACGGTCTCCAGCCGCAGCGCGTCCCCGTACCGCTCACGCCAGGCGGCGAGCAGGGGGGCGGCCAGGTCGGGGCGTCCGGCGGACAGGGCGCGGCCCACGTCGGAGTCGGGACCCAGCAGCACGGTCACCCCCTCGGCGTACAGCGCCTCGGCGGGCAGCAGCGGGGCGCCGCCGCCCGCGTGGGCGGCGGTGATCAGGGCGCACACTCCGGCCCAGCCGCGGGCCCCGTCCCGGGCCAGGAAGGTCGCCCGGGGGGCCGACTCGTCGACGAAGGCGCCGCCGCGCACCGGCGTCCGGCGCCGCTCCGGCGACCGGCCGGACCGCCTCGCCCCGGCCGGGGGCGCCACCGCGAGGTCCACGCCGAACAGCGGACGGACGCCCTCCTTGGCGCAGGCCTTGGCGAACCGGACGGCCCCGGCCACGGTGTCCCGGTCGGTGAGGGCGAGCTCCCGCAGGCCCCGCTCGCCGGCCCGCTCGGCCAGCCGCTCGGGGTGCGAGGCGCCGTGGCGTACGGAGAAACCGGAGGCGGTGTGCAGGTGCGGGAAACCCGGCATGCGCACCTCCCGGCCTACCTGTCGAACCGCCTATCGAACAAACGTTCACCTTCGTCTCCACCATAGACCACTTTCGAAACTCCGGGCGACCCGGGAGACACCCGTCACCCGCGCCCCGTCCCCGCTCCGAACAGCGAGAACCCCCCGCACGCCGGGCGTGCGGGGGGTTCCCCAGGAGGATGGTGCGGAGGTGCGGGAGATCAGAAGACCTTGACCCCGTACGCGTTCAGGGCCTCGACGACCGGCTGGAAGAAGGTCGTGCCGCCGGAGGAGCAGTTGCCGCTGCCGCCGGAGGTCAGGCCGTAGGCGATGCCGCTGGTGGAGTACAGCGGGCCGCCGGAGTCGCCGGGCTCGGCGCAGACCGTGGTCTGGATGAGGCCGGAGACGATGTCGCCGCCGCCGTAGTTCACGGTCGCGTTCAGTCCGGTGACCCGGCCGCTGTGGATGCCGGTGGTGGAACCGCGACGGGTGACGGTGGTGCCGACGCTCGGCGTCGCCGCGCTCTTGATGTCCACGCTGCCCACGGCGCCGGACTTGGCCACGGAGGAGTTCGTGTACCGGACGATGCCGTAGTCGTTGCCCGGGAAGCTCGAGCCCGACGTGCTGCCCAGCACCGTGGTGCGGCCCGAGTTCGAGTACCAGGAGCCCGCGCCGTCGGTGCAGTGGCCGGCGGTCAGGAAGTAGTAGTTGCCCGCGCTGTCCTGGACGTTGAAGCCCAGGGAGCAGCGCCAGCTGCTCGCGTAGATGGCGTCGCCGCCGGAGATGTACTTCTCGAACTTCCCGGAGGTGCGCTTGACGGTCAGCGCGCCGGACTTGTCGCCCGCCTCCTTCTTGATCTTGTTGATCTCGGCCTGGGACACCGTGCTGTCGACGGTGACGACCACCCGGTTCGTCTTGGCGTCGACCGCCCAGGCGGTACCCGGGACGTCTGCCTTCATGACCGAGTCACTCGCCGCGGTGAGCTGACCGGAGCTGAAGGTGGTCACCTCGTCAGCGCTGGCGGCGGGCACCGCGATCGCGGCGGCGGCCACCAGGCCGGTGGCCACGGCGAGCAGACGGGTTCGTCTCGTGACGCCGTTGCTGGGGGTGGTGCGCTTGATCCTCACTGGTCGTTCCTCCACTTGGGAAGTCGGGGGCCCGCTTGTGGGGGCGCGGGCCCGTGAGGCGCAGCCAGGGGCAGGGGCGACCGGGATTGCCGGACACGCCGTGCTCCTGACAAGCGCTGCAGGGAGTATTCGGCCGTGCGACCGAGCGGCGCAAGGGTGCCTTTCGGCCGCCCGACGAGGACGGCGTCGCCAAGCGCATTCCCCGCCCGGACCGGCCACAGACGCACAGCTCAGCTAAACCGCGCGTATGCAGCAACGGGCGCTCACCTGTTCCCCCTCCGCACGTGAGGTCCCATTCGCCCCTGGCCGGAAGACGACCGTCCGCTTGCTCCCGGCGGCGTTCTCCCCGGCACATCGGCACAGGGACTTCACACCCCGGCCCCCGACGGGCCGGCCGCCGCCCCGGCGATTCCGGGACGACGGCCGCCCGTCTCCTCGCACCGTCCGTCCCGTGTGTCACACCAGTGCGGCCGAGCGCTCCCGCCCCGCGGTGCGCTCGCGGATGACCCGGTCCATCAGCATCACCAGGACGTCCCGCACCGAACGGCGGTCGCGGGCGTCGCAGTCGACCACCGGCACGTCGTCGCCCAGCCCCAGGGCCTCGCGCACCTCGTCCAGTTCGAACCGGCGGGCTCCCGGGAAGTGGTTGACCGCGAGCACGAACGGGGCGCGCTGGGCCTCGAAGTAGTCCAGCGCCGGGAAGCAGTCCTCGATCCGGCGGGTGTCGACCAGCACCACGGTGCCCAGCGCGCCCTCCACCAGGTCGTCCCAGAGGAAGGAGAACCGGTCCTGCCCGGGCGTCCCGAACAGGTAGAGGGAGATCGCCGGGTTCAGCGTGATCCGGCCGAAGTCGAGCGCCACGGTGGTGGTGGTCTTGGACTCCACCCCGTCCAGCGAGTCGACGCCCACGGACACCTGGGTGATCGCGGCCTCGGTGTCCAGCGGCTCGATCTCGGAGATGGCGCCGATGAACGTGGTCTTGCCGACCCCGAGTCCACCGCTCACCACGATCTTGACGGCCAGCGGCACCATCTTGTCAGAGCGCCCGGACATGGTCCCTGATCCTTTCCAGCGTGTGGAGCGAGAGCTCCACGGGTTGGCGGCAGGCGAGGTGCCCGACGGCGACCAGGTCGGAGATCAGCACCTTGGCGACCCCCAGCGGGACAGCCACCCGATGCGCCACCTCGGCCACCGTCGTCGGGCTCGCGCACACCGCGGCGACCCGCTTCCGTTCGAACGTCAGCGACTCGTCCGGCGGCCGGACGGCGACCACCAGGGTCTCCAGCCGCAGGTCGCTCTGCGTGGGCTCCACCCGTCCACCGGTGATGATGAACGGCCTGACGAAGCTGTTGTCCTCTTCCATGGGCGTGCCGTTCACCGGGGCAGCGACTGACGGAGATCGGCGATCAGGGCCGGCGTGAGCAGGTCACCCGCCCGTTCCGCGAGCACCGCCATCTCGTAGCCGACCAGGCCGAGTTCGCCGCTGCTGTCGGCGAGCACCCCGAGACAGCTGCCGTCCCGGATCGCCGAGACCAGCAGGAAGCCCCGCCCCATCTCGATCATGATGAGCTTCACCCCGTCGAAGCCGTACCGCCGCGAGGCGCTGCGGGCCAGGCTGGACAGCCCCGACACGATGGCCGACAGGTGGTCGGCCTCGGTCCGCCCCAGTCCGTCGGAGACCGCGATCAGCAGGCCGTCCGAGGAGACCGCGACCGCGTCCCGCACCCCGTCGGTGTTGCGGACGAAGGCCGCCAGCAGCCAGTTGAAGGTCTGCGAGTCCTGCGCGGCCGGGGCGGTGTTCTGGGTGGGAAAAGTGGTCACTTCGCCTCGCCCCCGTCAGCCGCGGCGTCCTTCGCCGGCCACGCGTCGGCACCCGTGCCGCGATCCATGTCCCTCTCCTTCTCCTTCTGCACGCTGATCCCGCCCCGCAGGTGGGCGCTGCGCAGGGAGGAGAGCATCCCGGAGACCTGCTCCGGGGTGCGCTCCCGCTCCGGCGCCGGGGGCAGGGGCCGGGCGCCGGCCCGGTCGGTCTCGTCGACCGCGGCGCCGATGGCGCTGCGCCTGGGGCGCTTGACCAGGCCGTTGCGGGTGCGGGCGGCGTCCGCGCCGCGCGCCGGTTCGGCCCGCCGCTCCCCGGAGCCGGGGGCCGGGGGTACGGCGATCTGCGGGCGCGCGTGACGGGGCTGCCCGGCCGGCGCCTGGGGCGCGGGACGACCGTCCACGCGGCCGTCCATGGGTCGGCTGTCCATGGGCCGACCCTCCATGGGCCGACCCTCCATGGGGCGGCCATCCATGGGGCGACCCTCCATGGGTCGGCCGTCCACGGTGACCGGTACCAGGTGGGCGCTCCCGGCCGGAGTCGGGGCGGCCGCCGCGGTACGCGGCGCGGGGAGCACGGCCTTCTGGTCCAGCCGGCCGTCCACCACCACGTCGTCGTCCGGCGTCCCCGCCGGGTTCTTCGGCTCGGCGAGCAGAGCGGCGGGCAGCAGCACCCGGGCGACCACGCCGGCCGTCGGGGCCTCCCCCACCCGCACCTCGATCCCGCACTTGCGGGCCAGCGCGCCGACCACGAAGTGGCCCAGGAAGCGGCCCGGGTCGGCCATGAAGCTGGCCCGCCCGGAGAGCCGCACGTTGGCCTCGGCGAGCGCCTGGGCGTCCATGCCGAGTCCGTGGTCGACGATGGCGATCAGGTAGCCCGCGCTGGTGCGCCGGCCCTCGATCTCGACCTGGGACTCCGGAGGCGAGAAGTTCAGCGCGTTCTCGACCAGTTCGGCCAGCAGGTGGGCGATCTCGGCCACCACCGAGCCGGACACCCCGGCCGGCTCGATGCGCCGCAGCACCACCCGGCGGTATTCCTCGACCTCGGAGAGCGCCGCCCGCAGCACGTCGGTGACCGGCAGCGGGGTGGACCAGGGGCGCGGGCTGGATTCGCCGGCCAGCACCAGCAGGCTCTCCGCGTTGCGCCGCATCCGGGTGGCCAGGTGGTCGAGCTCGAAGAGGTTGGCCAGCGTCGCCGGGTCGGCGTCCTCGTGCTCCAGCTTGTTGATGAAGCTCAGCTGGCGGCGGACCAGGTTCTGGTTGCGCCGGCCCAGGCTGACCAGCGACTCGGTCGCGTTGCGGCGCAGCACGGCCTGCTCGGTGGCGAGGTCGAAGGCGGCCCGCTGGACCCGGTCGAAGGCCTCGGCCATCTCCAGCACCTCGACGCCGGCCTTCGGCGGGACGCGCAGCGGCTCGGGCGGCTCGGGCGCCTCGCGCAGGTTGCTGTTCTGGATCGCGGCGACCGCCAGCGGCAGTCGCTTCCCGGCCACCTCGCGGGCCTGCTGGGCGAGATCGGCCAGCGGGCCGGAGACGGTGCGGACGCAGTCGAGCGCGAGCGCGCCGAGCGCCGCGACGGTCACCAGTGCCAGCAGGCCGAAGAGCACCAGGTCCTCGCCGGCGTCGCTCTCCAGTTCGGAAGCTCGGCTCTCCACGTCGTGGCCGAGCGAGATCTGCACCTCGCGCAGGCCGTCGATGGTGGAGGTGGTGCTGCTCCACCAGGCGGTGGGCGGGATCTCGGCGGCGTCGAGCAGGCCGCCGCCGCGGACCGCACGGCGCTCGTACCACTGGCTGCGCCGGGCGTCGGGCGTGCTCAGCGCGGCGTCCAGGCGGCGCTCCTGCGCGGCGGAGGCCACCGAGGGGAAGGCGGCCAGCGAGGCGAGGCGGCCGGCCCTGATCTCCAGGAAGCGGCCGTGGTCGTCGCCATGGAACCGCCCGGCGGTCACCGCCCCGAGCAGCAGCGCCCGCTCCTGGCCCGCGAGTTCCTTGGCGTCGCCGAGGAACCGCAGCGCGCGGCCGGCGTCGTAGAGGGTGTGGTCACGGACCTCGTCGAGACCGAGGTCGAGCCGGTCGAGGGCCGCGATGGTGGAGGTGAAGTAGGCGAACGCCTCCTGCACCTGGACGCTCCGCCGGTCGGCCTTCGCACGGATGCCGTCCAGCGCGCCGAGCCGCCCGAGGACCTCCCGGACCGCGTCCGCGCGCCGCTCGTCCGTGTGCCCCCGCAGCGCCTGGTCGAGCACGGCGAGGGCCGTGTCGGTGGCCTTGCGCTGTGCGGGCAGCCGGTCCCGGAACTCCCGCACGCCGCCCAGGTGACCGGCGGTGAGACTGCGTTCCTTCTGCAGCTCGTGGACCAGCCCCTGCAGGGTGATCTCCAGGCGGGCGTCGTCCGCCGTGGCGGAGGCGTTGCGGAAGGTCGCGATCCGCTCGGCCGCGGCGGTGCCGAGGAGGGCCAGCAGGACGGCGAGAGCCAGGATCAGGACCCTGAGAAGCCTGGTGCGAAGGGAGCGGGGGGCCTTCCGGCCCGTCCCGCCGCGGGCGGCGCGCAGACGCGCGGCGGCCGATGTCGGTGTGACTGCGTCCACTGAGGTGCCTTAAGTGGGAGGCGAGTTGGTCGGAGGAGAAGAAATCGTTCTGCCTCCGACCCAACGACCCCGGTGGCCCTGGGTTACCGGACCGGCGGGGTTTTTATCCCATCGTGAACGCCTCCGTACCGAATACGCAGGTGGCCGTGACGGTCCCCCGCCCGCTCAGGTCAGCACGGGCATGACGCAGCGTCACCCCGGCGCCGGCGCGCCGACGTCGCTCAGCAGTTGCAGTCGCAGCCGCAGCCGTCGCACCCGCCGCCGTCGCCGCCGCTGTCTCCCCCGCAGCAGCTGCAACAGTTGCAGCACTCGCAGCAGTTGCCGTCGCACTGGCCGCAGCAGCCCTCGCGGCGGCGGCCCGACCACGGGCCCTCGAACTCGTCGGCGCAGCACACCCGGCAGGTGCAGAGCAGCCCGACGGCGGCCGCACAGCCCGCCCAGAACCCGCGGCCCGGCCGGTGCGGCGGCTGTCCGCCGGCCGGGGTGCCGGGTCCGTGGGGGCCCTGCGGCCCGGGCGGCGTGTACGGGCCGTAGGGCCCCTGCGGGGACTGCGGGCCGTACGGACCCTGCGGGGACCGCGGGCCGTAAGGGCCTTGCGGCGCCTGCGGGCCGGGGCCGTAGGGGCCCTGGGGCGGGCCGTACCCCTCGGCTGCGTGGCCGGTCCCGGGGTGCGCGCAGGAGGGGGTGCCGAAGGCCCGGTCGACGGAACGTTCCAGCTCGTGGGCGAGCAGCCGGTGGACGAGGCGGCCGTCGGTGAACTCGGCGTCGCGCAGGGCGAGCCGCACACCGCGCACCGCGTCGTCGGCCAGGCGGCGGGCGTCCTCGCGCGAGGTCCCGGTGGCGGTGAGCGGGTTCCAGGCCCCCGAAGCGGCGTCGGCCGCCTGGTCCTCGACCGCGTCGAGGAGGTGGGCCAGGCGCCCGAAGAGCCCGCCGGCCTCGGCCAGCGGGGCCACGTTGGCGGAGCGTCCGGCCAGCACGGCGGTGTGCGCGAAGGCCGCGGCGGTCGCCGTCTCGGTGGGCTCGGTGACGGTCAGGATCGGGGTGCCGGGTCCGGCCAGGCGCTCCAGTCCGGCCTGCCGGTCCACGGCGTCCAGCAGGACGGCGGTGTCGAAGCCGACGGTGGTGGCGGTGCGGGAGCCCGCGGCGGTCCAGTTGGCGGCGACCCGGCGGGCGGCGAGGGCCACCGGACGACGGGCCAGCAGCCCGTCGCCGTCGGCCATGTGGTCACGGACCTTGGCCGAGGCGAGCACCAGCGAGACGGCGGCGGCCAGCCTGGCCCCCTCGCCCCTGGCCACCGAGGCGGTGCGCATCCCGCGCAGCGGGCAGGGCCCGGCGGTGCGGCGTCCGCCGTCGGCCCGCTCCGCCTGAGCCTCCGTCAGCACGGAGATCAGCAGGCCGTCGTAGTTCGTGACCACGCGGGCGAACTGGCCGTGCTCCCCGCGCAGGGCCAGGCACAGCCCGCACAGGTGCGCCGTCCACTCCGCGGCGAGACGCTCACCGAGCCGGTGACGGCAGGGCCTGACCATTCCGAACATCGTGACTCCCCCTCAGATGCCCGCGGCCCCCGTGGCGCGGGTCTCTCCGCGCCCCCTGTATCTGGGGGCGACTTCCGAGATCGTAATGGGGTAGGTGGTTCACCCGGAGGCACCACATCTCACTCGTTCGCCGCGAAGAATATTATTTCACTCCCAATCACCAATCGTGTAGGGCAAGTCCCTTGGGATACACGGAGTCTGTACGTATCCACCGCGCACCGGTACCGTCACAAACCCCCTGCGCGGTGTCCGTCCACTTGGCACGTTGTCCGACTCATGGACGACGATAGGGATGCGGATAGCGAGAGAGAGACCGCAGCGAGAGGAGGCGTCCATGGGATCGGTGCGCAAGGCGAGTGCCTGGCTTGGCCTCGTCGACGACAACGATGACGAGCGCTACTACGAAGACGACGACTACGCCGAGGGCCCGGAGTCCGAGGACGCCTGGGTCACCGACCCGCGGGTCAAGGTCGCGGCCGAGCCGGCCGAGGACAGAGGCCGCAGGATCGGCACCGTCACCCCCGACAGCTTCCGGGACGCCCGGGCCATCGGCGAGCTCTTCCGTGACGGCGTCCCCGTGGTCATGAACCTCACGGCCATGGACGCCGCCGACGCCAAGCGCGTGGTGGACTTCGCGGCGGGCCTGATCTTCGGGCTGCGCGGATCCATCGAGCGGGTCGCCAACCGGGTCTTCCTGCTCACTCCGGCCCACACCGAGATCGTCAGCGGTGAGGCCGCTCCGGGCGCCCGGGACGCCTTCTTCAACCAGAGCTGAGGCGGGGCCGCTCACCGGACCGTCACCGGTGAGCCCCCCGTCCGGCACCGCTCCCCCCGCGGTAGGCCCGCCTCGCGACCCTCAGGCCGAGACGCGCGGCAGCCGCGACGACGTCTTCTTCTGCTCCCGGGGCCCCGGCACCGCGGCGGCCTCCGACTGCTGTCCGCCCCTGTTCCTCGCGCCGTCCGCCGTTCCGGCGTCCCCGGCCGCAGCCGCGTCCGCGTTCTCCGCGGCCTGCTCGCCGTCCGCGTGCGGCTCCTCGCGCATCTCCCGCGGCAGGCGCAGCGCCGCGAGCGCGCCCAGCAGCAGCAGTCCCGCGCTGACCAGCAGGGTCACGTGCAGCCCGTGCACGAACGCCTCCCGGGCTGCGGTCCACAGGGTCTGTCCCGCGACGCCTCCCAGGCCGCCCGCGACCTGATAGGCCTCCCCGATGGAGTGCTCGGCCGCCGCGGACGCCTGCCCCGGCACTCCCGGCACCGAGGAGACGCCGGGCCCGTAGGACGCGTTCATCACGCTGCCCAGCAGGGCGATGCCGAGACCGGCGCCGAGCTGGTAGGACGTCTCGCCGATGGCGGCGGCGCCCCCGGCCTCGCGCTCGGGAGCCTCGCTGAGCATCGACTCGTAGGCGCCGAAGAGCGTGGTCTCCAGGCCGAGCCCGAGCAGCACGAAACCGCACAGCAGCAGCGCCGGGTTGTCCCGCGTGCCCATCGGCAGGAGGGTCAGCACCGCGGCCGCGGTGAGCACGAAGCCGGCCGCCACCATGACCCGCGGGCCGAGCGTGCGCAGCAGCCGCGCCCCGGCGAGACCGGCCGCCATCGCGGCCAGGGTCAGCGGCAGCATCCGCAGACCCGTCTGCAGTGGCGAGAGGCCCAGCACCAGCTGGAGGTACTGCGCCGCGATGAGTTCCAGACCCACCAGCGCCAGCATGGCCAGCACGATGCAGCCCAGGGACGTGCCGAAGGCCGGCCGAGCGAACAGGCGCATGTCGATCAGCGGGTGCTCCCGCCGACGCTGGCGCCGCACGAACAGCACCAGGAGCAGGACGCCCGCGACCAGCGGGCCCCAGGTCAGCGGCGACTGGGGCGCGATGCCGCCGCCCAGCCGCTTGACGCCGTAGACCGCGGCGAAGAGACCGAGCGCCGCGGTGAGCGCGCCCGTCACGTCCCAGGGCCCCTCGCGGCGACCGCGGGACTCCGGCAGCAGCATCCGTCCGACCGGCAACGCGACCAGCATCAACGGGATGTTGATCAGGAAGACCGAGCCCCACCAGAAGCGCTCGAGCAGGAAGCCGCCCAGCAGCGGTCCGACCGCCGCGCCGACGGCCGCGACCGCGCTCCAGATGCCGATGGCCAGCGCGCGCTCCCGCCGGTCGGGGAAGACCTGGCGGAGCACCGACAGCGTGGCGGGCATGATCATCGCGCCGCCGACGCCGAGCAACGCCCGCGCCGCGATGAGCACCTGGGCGCTGTCCGCGCAGGCGGCGACGCCCGAGGCGACGCCGAAGAGGGCGTAGCCCAGCAGCAAGACCCGCCGGCGTCCCACCCGGTCGCCCAAGGTGCCGAAGAGGATCAACAGCGAGGCGCAGACGAGGGGATAGACGTCGACGGTCCACAACAACTGGGTGGCGGACGGCCGGAGGTCCTCGGTGACCGCGGGCACCGCGACATGGAGCACGGTGGCGTCCACGGCGACGAGCAGCAGACTGACGCAGAGGACGACGAGGACGATCCAGCGGTTGGCGCCGGCCCCGGCCGCCCGGCGGGCGCGGTGCCTTGTGGCCTTCGCGCCGGACACGGTCGTCCCGGACATGTGCGTACCTCCCAGAATTGCTCGCGTCCGGCGGCCCCCGAGGCCGCTCGACCGGCCCGCTCGACGAAGACGAGTGATTCGCCAGCGTACGCGAGTTCGCGCCGGTGGCACGTGGTGGAGCTCTCACCCCCGGGCGGGCCGTCTGTGGTGTGCGCCACTGCCCGGACGCGGTAGGGGGAACGGCCGGACGGGGCGCGGGGCGCCGCCGATAATCGTGCCCGTGACCGATCTCGACACCCCCGCCGCGCGTCCGGCGGCCGGGCGGACCCACGGCGTCGGGGCGGCCGCGGCGCTGCGCCGGGCGGCGCCCGCCCTCGCCGGATACGCCGCCGTCCGTCTGCTGGGTCTGGTGGGGCTGGCGGTCTGGGCCGCCGCGCGGGGCGTCGATCCGCTGGTGCGGCTCACCGCGCGCTGGGACGCGCTCTGGTACGCGCGGATCGCGGAGTCGGGCTACGGGTACACGGTCCGGCTGCCCGACGGCGACGTGCACGCCGATCTGGCCTTCTTCCCGCTGCTGCCGTGGCTGGAGCGGGGCGTCGCGGCGGTGAGCCCGCTGTCGTTCGGCGAGGCCGGGTTACTGGTGAGCCTGGTCGCCTCGCTCGCGGCCGCCTGGGGGATCTTCGCCGTCACCGACCTGGTGCTGGGCCGGCGGGCCGGGGTGTGCGCGGCGGTGCTCTGGGGCGCCCTGCCGGTCGGGATCGTGCAGACGATGGCGTACAGCGAGTCGCTGTTCACCGCGCTGGCCGCCTGGTCGCTGTACGCGGTGCTGAGCGGGCGCTGGGCGCTCGCGGGGTCCCTGGCGCTCGCGGCGGGGCTGACCCGGCCGGTCGGCCTGGCGGTGGCCGCCGCGGTGTGGGCCGGAGCCGTTGCCTCCTTCGTGCGGGACCGGAGCGCGGCCGCCGCGGACGGCGCACCGGCCGGGGCGCGCGACCTTCACGCCGTGCGCGCCGGGCTCGACGTTCCATTCGGGGGCGCGAACCGCTGGACGCGCGCTCTCGGAATGCTGCTGGCTCCCCTGGGGGCCGCCGGCTACGTCCTCTGGGTCGGCCGGCGCACCGGGGAGGGCCTCTTCGGCTACCTGGACGTCCAGGCCGGCTGGCGCAACGGCTTCGACGGGGGCGCCGCCTTCGCCCGATTCGTGGCGGGACTGTTCGCCTCCCTGCCCGGCGCCCTCGCCGGGCTCGCGCTGATCGCGGGGGTGGGACTGGTGGGGTGGCTCCTGCTGGCGGGGGTCCGCGCCGGGCTTCCACTGCCGCTGCTGGTGTACGGCTCCCTGGTGACGCTGCTGGCCTTCGGCGCGTCCAGCTACTTCGGCTCCAAGCCCCGCCTCCTGGTCCCCGCTTTCCCGCTGCTCCTCCCGGTCGCCGGGGCCGCCGCCCGGGCCCGTCCGGCACTGGCGGCCGCGCTCCTGGCACTCGCGGCGGCGGCCTCCGCGGTCTACGGAGGGCTCTGGCTGACCGGCTCGGGACCGCCGTGAATTCCGCCACGCCACGGCATCGGGAAAGCAATTGCGAACCCGACCTCTTTCCCTGGAATGAACACTCAATTCCCCTGGCGGTGAGCGGGAATCGTCGTGGTGGTGAATTCCCGGACAAGTGGCCGCGTGAGAGCAACCCCACATCACATGGTCATCACAAACACCTTGATCCGTTCGGGTCGCGCCCTCACTCGCTGTAACGTCGATTGGGTGCGTACCGAACGAAGCCTCACCCGTCTGGACCGGGTGTTCGCGCGTCTGGACCGGGAGCCCGAGCGGCCGGTCCAGCTCGGCATGCCCCGGATGAGCCGTCACCGGTACGCACTCGTCGTCGCCTGCCTGGCCGGGTACGCCGCCATCGTCTGGGCCGTGATCGCCACCTCGTGGCTGGTCCGCCTGGACTGGCAGGTCATGTTCTTCCGGCCCTACCAGCAGTGGCCCGAGATCCACGCCTGGCTCGACTACTACGTCGTCCTGGGCCAGCGCGGACCCACCGCGGTGATGGTGGCGGCCTGGCTGGGCTGGCGCTCCTGGCGCCAGCACACCCTGCGTCCGCTGATCACCCTCGCCATCTCGCTGCTGCTCCTGAACGTCACGGTCGGCGCCGCCAAGATCGGCATGGGCCGGCTGGGACCGCACTACGCCACGACCATAGGCTCCAACGAGATGTGGCTCGGCGGGGACATCTTCCCCAGCGGCCACACCGCGAACGCGGTGGTGACCTGGGGCATCCTCGCCTACCTGGCCTCCAGCCCGCGGGCCCGGCGCTGGCTGTCCGCGCTCTCCGCGGTGATGTCACTGGGCGTCGGCCTGACCACCGTCTACCTCGGCACCCACTGGCTGAGCGACGTGCTCCTGGGCTGGGTGGCCGGCCTGCTGATCCTGCTGGCGCTGCCCCTCTTCGAGCCCCTGGGCGCCCGGGCCGAGCGGTGGATCCTGAGCCTGCGGGACGCGGTGTGGACGCGGCTGGCCCGCCGCTTCGGCAGGGACCGGACCTCCTCCGTCCCGGTGACCGGCCCCTCCGGCGGCCTGACCACGCCGGTGCGCCGCACGGCCCTCACGGCCTCCGACGCGGGCCACGCGCACCGGGGCGCCTTCCTGCTGTCCTCCGGGCCGCACGGAGCGCGTCCCGAGCGGGGCCCGTCGACCGCGCCGGGCGGCGGCCGCCGCCCCTCGGCGCACACCGACGCCATGGGCCGCCCCAAGCCGTCCTCGGCCCGCCCGGTCGCCTGACCGGCCCGCCCGGTCGCACGACCGGCCCGCCCGCGCCTGACCGCCCTTCCCGCGCCCGCACGGCGCCCGGGCGCCCACGGGGCACCGCTCCTGGTGGAGCGGGGCCCCAAGGGCGTTCCGTCAGCCCTTCCAGCAGCGGACCACCCGCCCCCCGTCGACCTCGAAGTTCAGCCGGCCGACGCGGTACTCCAGCGTGATGATCGCGCCCGGCGGCAGCGTGCGGACCGTCTGCCAGCCGCGCTCACGCGCCCGGCGTCCGGCCTCCTCGGCGTCCATCCCGACGTAGGCGTCGGTGGAGTCCTGGGGCTCTTCGCCCGGGGTGGGATTCGATGCCATGACCGCCACGCTAGGCGGTGCCCGTCGCCCGGGAAAGCCCGGCGCGAAGATCGCCGGCAAAGCTCCCCTGTCACACTTCTGTCACGGATCACCCCTCGGCCACCGGCCCTGTCGCGTCACCCGTTCGAGCGATCCGCACGAGTATCGGGAACTGCCCCGATATCCTTTTCCGCACCTTTCGCAACTCCGCGGCCCAGGGCTCTCGAAATGGACGCGGACGACCGCTGGAATTCGCTCCGCCGGCATTGCCGCGCCCGCCCGCGCAGGGGCGGAAATGGCCGGAAACAGCTCAGGCCTCTTCCAGCGGCGGGCCGAACAGCTCACCGGCCGCCGTGCGCGCGGCGCCCGCCGGAAGCCTCAGGAAGGTCCCCGCGATCAGGCGGGCGGGGTCCTCGCCGAGCAGTGCGCGGTTGAGCTTGTACAGGGTGCGCCAGCCCCCGGCGACCCGGTACTTCCTGGCCACCGACGCCAGCGTCTCGCCGCGCTTCACCACATGCATCCGCCCCTTGAGCCCGTACCGCGCCGAGCAGACCGGCCAGGCACCCCACCCCTGCGAGGCGAGCACCTTCTCGGCGACCAGGATCTGCTGCCGTTTGGTGGCCAGGTCCGCCCGGGCGGCGTAGGCGCTGCCGCCGAACGCCACCCAGGTGGAGTGCTTGAACTGCAGGCCTCCGTAGAAGCCGTTGCCCGTGTTGACGTGCCAGCGGCCGCCGCTCTCGCAGTCGGCCACGCACTCCCAGGGCCAGCGGTCGGGCGGGCACGGCCGGGGAGCCCGGGCCGGCGGGCCCGGCGCGGCCTCGGGGCCGGGGGACGGCGTGCAGGAGGCCAGGGAGGCCGCAAGGGCCAGGAGAGCCGCGGAGGCGGCCGTCCGGACGGTCCGCGACCGCCTCATGATCGACACACGGGGCACCGGCCAAGGCTAGGACGCACCCCACGGCCCGGCCGTCCGCGCCGCGCCCGTGCCCACCGCGTCCACCCCTTCGGCCCACCGCCGCCCCGCCGCCGCACCTTCGGCACCCTTCACCCGGCGTCGGCCCGGTGCCCGCCCTGCTCCCGCCGGTGTCCCGCCCGGTGCCCGTCCGACCTCCGTCGACTTCCGCCGGTGTCCTGCCCGGTACCCGTCCGGCCTCCGCCGGTGACCGTCCGGCCTTCGCCGGCGTCCGTCCCTGCACGGCGCGCGTCGCCCACGGCCCGCCCGGGCGCAGCGTCCCGGCCCCCGGATTCGGATTCCCGTTCGCCGTCGGCCGTTACCCCCGCCCCGCGCGGTCCGTTGTTCCCAGAGCGAGCCGGGATGTCCTGCTCGCTTCCGTCCACCCATGTCCTTCCCGAGGGAGCCACCCGTGCCGCGCATGCTCGATGTCAGCGACGACGTACGCGCCGAGATCGGTGACGAAGAGGCCGACCGGCTGCTTGCCGGAGACAACGCCCCCGGCAGTTACGACTGCACCTCCTGCCGCACCCCCGGCGACACCGGCCAGGAGCACACCAGCACCGTCCTGTTCGTCGGCGACGAGACCGCCGTGCTCGCCTTCGCGCACGCCGGCTGCCTGCCCTCCCAGGTGGTGCGGGTGACCGACGAGCAGCTGCAGGGCGCCGTCCGTCAGGCCGGGGGCGTGCCCGAGCAGGCGCAGGCCCCGTCGGCGGCCCCCGCGCCTGCCGTCGACGCCCGGGCCGCGCAGGCCGCGCCCGAGCAGGCCGTGCTGGGCGTGACCAGCGGGCTGGTGCTGATCAACGGCGAACTGCACGCCGCGATCGTGGTCGAGCCCACCTCGGCCATCGCCCGCCCGGGCAACACCGGCCCGGGCGACGAGTTCCTGCCGCTGCTGACCGAGCAGGGCTTCCAGCCGGTGGCCGACCTCAACCAGGTCCCGCCGGTGCTGCACGGGTGGTCGGTGCTGCTCGCCATGGGGCAGCTGCACGCGGTGCTGCAGCCGGGCGTGGGCGGCGGCGCCCCGGTCGCCTGGTGGCAGGCGCACCGCCCGCTGCAGGCCACCGACGGCTGGCGCACGGCGGCCAACAAGAACCAGCAGGTGCTGATGTTCGCCGCCCCGGTCGGTTCGATCGGCCGTCAGCCGCGTGAGGACCTGCTGCGCGGCGCCCTGGACCGTGCGGCGTCCAACGGCGTCCTGGTGGGTGCCGCGCTCCCCCTGGCGGGCATCTGAGGCCTGGGGCGGCGGCCTCGTGCGCCCGGGCACGGCCCGCCCGGCGTGCGCGGAGCGCACGGGACCCGGTCGCGCACGCGCTTGAGTGGATCTTCACTCCCCCGGGTGACCTGCGAATTCCCCGTGTTGCCCGCATCCGTTGGGCTGCGGGGTCGTTTGTCGTTACGTGCACGCTTACGAGGTATCCCGACGTCAGCCCTTCCCGTCCATCCCCTCCGCCCGCCCGGCGCATGCCGCGTACAGCCCGTCGTCGACGCCGATCTACGACGCCCTGTACGCGGAGTACGTGAAGTCCTTCCGTACCCTGCCGGGCGACCGCAGCGGCGAGGAGCGCCTCGCCTTCGGCGGCCCGTGGCGGTACGGACACGGCAGCGGCGGCGGCTTCACGGGCGGTTATGCCTCCAGTGCCTACGCGGCGCGGCACGGCGCGGAGCCGCCGGCCCCCTCCCCCTGGCAGCGGGTCGGCAGGCTGGCTCCCGGCGGGGCGCGGCCCGACGCCGAGCAGGCGTCCCGCGCGCAGGAGCCGTCCGGGGCCTCCCAGGACACCACGGGCTCCCCCGAGGTCTCCTGGCAGCCGGGGCCGCCCGGCGGGCCGTCGGGGCGGCACAAGGCCCCTCAGGCGGCCCTGCCCCCGGCCCCCCGCGCGGCCGAGTGAGCGCCCGGCGGGTCACCGCGGACGACGGGAAGGGCGGCTCCCCCTGAGGGGAGCCGCCCTTCGGGCGTGTTCAGGCGTGACTCACGCGGTCACTTCTTCTTCGTGCCGCGCTTCTCGCGGACCCGGACCGAGATGTGGATCGGGGTGCCCTCGAAGTCGAACTCCTCGCGCAGCCGGCGCTCGATGAACCGGCGGTAGCCGGCCTCGATGAAGCCGGAGGCGAAGAGCACGAACCGCGGCGGCTTGGTGCCGGCCTGGGTGCCGAAGAGGATGCGGGGCTGCTTGCCGCCCCGGACGGGGTGCGGGTGGGCGGCCACCAGCTCGCCGAGGAAGGCGTTGAGACGCCCGGTGGGCACCCGGGTCTCCCAGCCGGCCAGCGCGGTCTCGATGGCGGGGACCAGCTTCTCCATGTGGCGGCCGGTGCGGGCGGAGACGTTGACCCGCGGCGCCCAGGCGACCTGGCCGAGCTCGGTCTCGATCTCGCGCTCGAGGTAGTAGCGGCGCTCCTCGTCGAGGGTGTCCCACTTGTTGAAGGCGAGGACGACGGCGCGGCCGGCCTCGACCGCCATGGTGACGATCCGCTGGTCCTGCACGGAGATGGACTCGGAGGCGTCGATCAGGATGACCGCGACCTCGGCCTTCTCGACGGCGGCGGCGGTGCGCAGCGAGGCGTAGTAGTCGGCGCCCTGCTGGAGGTGGACGCGCTTGCGGATGCCCGCCGTGTCGACGAACTTCCAGGTCACGCCGCCCAGCTCGATCAACTCGTCGACCGGGTCGCGGGTGGTGCCGGCCATCTCGTTGACGACGACGCGCTCCTCGCCCGCCACCTTGTTGAGCAGGGAGGACTTGCCGACGTTGGGGCGGCCGATCAGGGCGATGCGGCGCGGGCCGCCGATGGCGGTGCCGAAGGACTGCTCGGGGGCCTCGGGGAGGGCCTCGAGGACGGCGTCCAGCATGTCGCCGGTACCGCGGCCGTGCAGCGCGGAGACGGGGTGGGGCTCGCCGAGGCCCAGGCTCCACAGGTAGGAGGCGTCGGCCTCGCCGCTGGGGCCGTCGACCTTGTTGGCGCACAGCACCACGGGCTTGCCGGCCTTGCGGAGCAGGCGGACCACGGCCTCGTCGGTGTCGGTGGCGCCGACCTTGGCGTCGACCACGAAGACCACCGCGTCGGCGGCCTCGATGGCGTACTCGGCCTGGGCGGCGACGGAGGCGTCGATGCCGAGGACGTCCTGCTCCCAGCCGCCGGTGTCGACGACCTTGAAGCGGCGCCCGGCCCATTCGGCCTCGTAGGTGACGCGGTCGCGGGTGACGCCGGGCTTGTCCTCGACGACCGCCTCGCGGCGGCCGATGATGCGGTTCACCAGGGTGGACTTGCCGACGTTGGGGCGGCCGACGACGGCGAGGACGGGGAGCGGGCCGTGTCCGGCCTCGCCGATCGCGCCCTCGACCTCCTCGGCGTCGAAGCCCTCCTCGGCGGCGAGCTCCATGAACGCCGCGTACTCGGCGTCGCCAAGCGCCCCGTGCTCGTGCTCGGCCGAGCCGTCGGGCTGGATCTGGTCGTTCATGAAGTCGGTACCTCGTTGCTCATCGAATGGTCGGTGGCTCGCCCGCGCGGGGCTGCGCCACTACTCAAGTGTGACCCGGCGTCCGGTCAGACGCCTGGCCTTTTCCAGGTGTGCGGCGAGCCGCTCCTGGATGCGGACGGTCGCCTCGTCGAGCGCCGCGCGGGTGCGCCGCCCCGAGCCGTCGCCCGCGTCGAACGGGTCGCCGAAGAGGACGTCGACGCGGTGCCGCAGCGGGGGCAGCCCGGGTATGAGGCGTCCGCGCTTCTCCGCGCTGCCCAGCACCGCGACGGGCACGACCGGGGCGCCGCTGCGGACCGCGAAGTAGGCGAGGCCGGCCCGCAGCGAGGCGAAGTCGCCCTCGCCGCGGGTGCCCTCGGGGAAGATGCCGAGCACGCCGCCGGCGGCCAGCACGCCCAGGGCGTCGGTGACCGCCTTGCGGTCGGTGCCGGAACGGTCGACCGCGACCTGCCCGATGCCGCGCAGGAAGGGGTCGAGCGGGCCGACGAACGCCTCCTTCTTGATGAGGAAGTGCGTCGGCCGCGGCGAGACGCCCATGATCATGGGGCCGTCGAGCAGGTGACTGTGGTTGACGGCGAGGATGGCCGCCCCGGTGGGCGGCACCTTGCCGGCGCCGAGCACACGGGGGCGCCACAGGCCGTTCATCAGGCCGACGCCGATGCGGCGGCCGACCTCGGCCCCGCGCGGCGAGGGGGCGGCGGACCCGGCGGTCCTGCCGCTCCTGCCGGTGGCTCCGCTCACTTGGCGGCTCGCTTCTCCTCGACCAGGGTGACGACGCACTCGATGACCTGGGAGAGGGTCAGCTCGGTGGTGTCCACCTCGACGGCGTCGTCGGCCTTGGCCAGCGGGGAGGTCTTGCGGCCGGAGTCGGCGGCGTCCCGCTTGAGCAGCGCCTCGCGGGTGGCGGCGACGTCGGAGCCCTTGATCTCGCCGCTGCGGCGGGCCGCACGGGCCTCCGGGGAGGCGGTCAGGAAGATCTTGAGGTCGGCGTCGGGCAGCACGGTGGTGCCGATGTCGCGGCCCTCGACGACGATGCCCCGCTCGGCGGATGCGGCGATGGAGCGCTGCAGTTCGGTGATCCGGGTGCGCACCTCGGGCACGGCCGAGACCGCCGACACCTGGGAGGTGACCTCCTGGGTGCGGATCGGGCCGGCCACGTCGGTGCCGTCGACGTGGATGGTCGGGTTCAGCGGGTCGGTGCCCGAGACGATCTCCGGCTTCGACGCTGCCGCGGCGATCGCGGCGGGGTCGGCGACGTCGATCTCGTTGGTCACCATCCACCAGGTGATCGCCCGGTACTGGGCGCCGGTGTCCAGGTAGCTGAGGCCGAGCTGGGCGGCGACGGCCTTGGACGTGCTCGACTTGCCCGTGCCGGAGGGGCCGTCGATGGCGACGATCACTGCCGGTGCGGTCCGGGCGGCGCTTTCCACGGTGGCGGACACCTTCCTGAGGCGGGGCTGTAGGGACCGGGCGCGAACGCGCCCCCGACAAGGTTACCGGCCGATCGGGCTCATCCTTACGGGTGACCTGCCCCGCGGCTCCGCCCGCCGCCTCCCATGTGGCTCCCGCCCGGCTCGGAACCGGCTCAGGAGCGGACGGCCCAGCCGCGCTCGCGGAGCGACTGGGTGAGCACGGAGGCGCCCTGCGGTTCCACCATGAGCTGCACGTGGCCCGCCTGCTGGCCGGTGGCGTGCTCGATCCGGACGTCCTCGATGTTGACGCCGGCCCGCTCCGCGTCGGCGAAGATCCGGGCGAGCTGGCCCGGCTGGTCGGTGATGAGGACCACCACGGACTCGTAGACGCGCGGCGCGCTGCCGTGCTTGCCGGGGACCCGGGTCTGCCCGGCGTTGCCGCGGCGCAGCAGGTCCTCGACCCCGCCCGCGCCGTCCTTGCGGGAGGTGTCGTCCTCGGACTGCAGGGCGCGCAGGGCGCGGACCGTCTCGTCGAGGTCGGCGGACAGCTCGGCGAGCAGGTCGGCGACGGGGCCGGGGTTGGCGGAGAGGATGTCGATCCACATCCGCGGGTCGGACGCGGCGATCCGCGTCACGTCCCGGATGCCGCCGCCGCAGAGGCGCACGGCGGCCTCGTCGGCGTGCTCCAGGCGGGCGGCGACCATGCTGGACACCAGGTGCGGCATGTGCGAGACGAGGGCGACGGCGCGGTCGTGGGCGTCCGCGTCCATCACGATCGGCACGGCGCGGCAGAACGAGACCAGTTCGAGGGCGAGGTTCAGCGCCTCGGTGTCGGTGTCGCGGGTGGGGGTCAGCACCCAGGGGCGGCCCTCGAAGAGGTCGCCGGTGGCGGCGAGCGGGCCGGACTTCTCCTTGCCGGACATCGGGTGGGTGCCGAGGTAGGCGGCGAGGTCCTGGCCGGTGCCCCGCAGCAGCTCCTCCAGCTCGCGGCGGGGGCCGCCCTTGACGCTGGCCACGTCCAGGTAGGCGCGGCCCAGGCCGCGGGTCATGGCGTCGGCGACGGTGCGGGCGACGTGGGCGGGGGGCACGGCGACGATCACCACGTCGACGGGGCCCTCGGGGGCGGCGTCGGTGCCGGCGCCGAGGGAGGCGGCGGTGCGGGCGCGGTCGGGGTCGTGGTCGTCGAGGTGGACGGTGACGCCGCGGGAGGTCAGCGAGAGGGCCGCCGATGTTCCGATCAGGCCTGCGCCGATCACCAGGGCGGTCCTCACGGTGCGACTCCTCGCGCTCTACCCATTCCGACGCCGCCCACCCTACCGACCCCCACCCCGGCCCCACGCCCACATCCATCCCACGAGACGCCCGCCTTGCTTCATCCACCGCCCCGCAACGACCGGCCCTGCACCCCCAACCCCCGCGCCCGCGCGACCCACCCGCTGCCCCGCCCCCTGCGGCCTGCGCGGCGCGCCTGCGCGGCCCACCCACCTGCCTGACCCCCCTGCGGCTCGCGCGGCCCACCCGCCTGCCGACCTCCCTGCGGCCGGCGCGGCGCACCCGCCTGGCCCGACCCCCCTGCGGGCGGCTGGGCCGCCCAGGGGGCGATGGGGGTACCCCCTGCTCGAGCGAAGCCGAGAGCTTGGGGGAGGGCGGGCTCAGGCCCCAGCCTCCGCGGCGAGCGGCTCGCCCCACCTTGCCCAAGCCGACGGCACCGTCGCACGTGACCATCGCCGCAGCGCGGCCCAGGCGGGGCCCAGGCAGGGCCCTGCGGGCGGCCCCGTTCCCCCACCCCGCCCCTTCCCGAAACCGGGGGTTCCCCCCGGACCCCCAACCCCGCGGAACCGGGGGACCCGCACGATGCCCAGCCGCGCTGCGGCTGGCCTTGCGCGGTTCCCCGCGCCCCTGACGGGGCGCTCCACGCACCGCCCGCTGCCGCCGGACCGGCTCAGCCCCCGCACCGCCCGGTGACGACGAGGGGGGAAGGAACCGTCACGCGTCCCAGAGGGCGCCGAGCGACAACAACTCCTCGCGGTACTCGATCCGCTCCGCCCAGGACTCGGGCCACGCCCCGGCCCCCAGGTACGCCCCCGCGAACGCCCCTGCCAGGCACGCGATGGAGTCCGAGTCCCCCGCCGTGCACGCGGCCCTCCGCAGCGCGGTCAGGGGCTCGTCGGGGAAGAGGAGGAAACACAGCAGGCCCGTCGCCATCGCCTCCTCCGCGATCCACCCCTCCCCCGTGACCAGGCACGGGTCGGTCTCCGGCGAGACGGAGCCGACCGCCTCCCGCAGCCGGTCCAGGACCGCCAGGCAGTCGTCCCAGCCCCGCCGGACGAAGTGCACCGGCGTCGGGTCCTGCGACCGCAGCCACAGGTCGCCCAGCCACCGCTCGTGGTAGACGTCCCGGTTGTCGAGCGCGTAGGACCGCAGCAGCCCCACCAGGGCGGTGGGGTCCGCGCCCTGGGCGAGCAGCCGGACCGCGTGGGCGGTGAGGTCGGAGGCGGCGAGCGCCGTCGGGTGGCCGTGGGTGAGGGCGGACTGGAGCTGCGCCGCGCCGGCCCGCTCCTCGTCGCTGAGTCCGGGGAGCAGCCCCACCGGCGCGACCCGCATGTTGGCCCCGCACCCCTTGGAGTGGATCTGGCTGGCGTCCTGCCAGGCCAGGCCCTCCGCCGCCAGCAGCTCGCAGGCGGTGATGCAGGTGTGCCCCGGCGCCCGGTTGTTCTCCGGGGAGCGGTTCCACGCGACGAACTCCTCGCGCACCGGCCGCTCCATCGCCTTCGGCCCGAGCCGCCCGTGCTCCATGGCGGTGCGCAGCCCCCGGCCGAGGGCCAGCGTCATCTGGGTGTCGTCGGTGACGATCGCCGGCTTGGGCAGTTCCATCTCCCGCCACGGGCCGCACTTCTCGAGGATCCGCGGCACGCTGCTGAACTCGGTCGGGAAGCCGAGCGCGTCCCCCAGTGCCAGGCCGGTCAGCGTCCCGGTGGCGGCGTTCTTGGTCGTGGCGTGCGTGGTCGTGGTCATGAAGGAACCCCCTTATGCGTCACATTGACGATAAGAGGGTTCGCCCCACGGCACAAGGGACTTCTGAAGGGACTTTCTAGAGGTCGACCTCACGCATCAGCATGCCGACCTCGGTGTTCGACAGCCGCCGCAGCCAGCCCGACTTCTGGTCGCCCAGGGTGATCGGGCCGAAGGCGGTGCGCACCAGGCTCTCCACCGGGAAGCCGGCCTCGGCCAGCATGCGCCGCACGATGTGCTTGCGGCCCTCGTGGAGGGTCACCTCGACCATGTAGTGCTTGCCGGTCTGCTCGACCACGCGGAAGTGGTCGGCGCGGGCGTACCCGTCCTCGAGCTGGATGCCGTCCTTGAGCTGCTTGCCCAGGTCGCGCGGGATGGGGCCGATGATGTGCGCGAGGTAGATCTTCTTCACGCCGTACTTCGGGTGGGTCAGCCGGTGGGCCAGCTCGCCGTGGTTGGTGAGCAGGATGACGCCCTCGGTCTCGGTGTCGAGGCGGCCCACGTGGAAGAGCCGGGTGTCCCGGTTCGTGACGTAGTCACCCAGGCACTGGCGGCCCTCGGGGTCCTCCATGGTGGAGACCACGCCGGCCGGCTTGTTCAGCGCGAAGAACTGGTAGGACTGCGTGGCCACGGTCAGACCGTCGACCTTGACCTCGTCCTTCTCCGGGTCGACCCGCTTGCCCTGCTCGAGGACGATCTCGCCGTTGACCTCGACGCGCGCCTGCTCGATCAGCTCCTCGCAGGCTCGGCGGGAGCCGTAGCCGGCGCGGGCCAGCACCTTCTGCAGGCGCTCACCCTCCTGCTCGGCGCCGGGGAAGGTCTTGGGCAGCTTGACGTCCTTCTTGCCCGCGTACCGCTCCCGGTTGCGCTCCTCGATCCGCGCGTCGTACTCACGGGAGGTCGCGGGCTGGGTGCGCCCGCCGCGGCCGCCGCCCGTCTTCGCGCCGCGCGCGCCGGACGCGCCGCCACGACCGGCCTTCGGGCCGTCCTTGGTCGCCCCGGGACCCACGTCGTAGCGGCGCTCCTCGGGGCGGGGCTTGCGGGGGCGGCCCTGCCCCTGCTTCTGGTCCCTGTCGTTGCCGGCGCCGCGGGAGTTCCCGCGCCCGCCGCTCTTGCCGCTGCCGCTGCTTCGCATCAAAATTCCGTCTGGTCGTCTGCGTCGTCTGCTCCCGGCGCATCGGGTGCGTCCGGGTCGAACGACGGAACCCCTTCCTGGCTCTCGGCCTCGATCGTCTCCGCCTCCGGGACGAAGGGCGCGAGCTCGGGGAGCTCGTCCAGACCGCGCAGGCCCATCCGCTCCAGGAAGTAGTTCGTCGTCCTGTACAGGATCGCACCTGTTTCGGGTTCCGTGCCCGCCTCCTCGACCAGACCCCTCTGGAGGAGGGTGCGCATGACGCCGTCGCAGTTCACTCCGCGCACCGCCGAGACCCGTGAGCGGCTGACCGGCTGCCGGTAGGCGACGACCGCCAGGGTCTCCAGGGCGGCCTGGGTGATGCGGGCGGTCCGCCCGTCCAGGACCAGCGCGTCCACGGCGGCGGAGTACTCGGGCCGGGTGTAGAACCGCCAGCCGCCGGCGATCTTGCGGAGCTCGAAGCCGCGGCCCTGCACGGCGTACTCGTCGGCGAGTTCGCGCAGGGCGTCGGCGACGGCCCGGCGGGGGCGCTGGAGCACCTTGGCGAGGTGTTCCTCGGCCGCGGGCTCGTCGACGACCATCAGCACGGCCTCCAGGGCGGGCTTGAGGTCGAGGCCCGCGACGGCGTCGTCCGGTGCGGCGGGGTGCTCGACGGCGCTCATGCGCGCTCCTCCTTCGTCGTGTCGGCCTTCGTCCTGCCGGTTTTCGTCGTGTCGGCCGTGGCTTCGGCGGCCGGGCGGTCGAACTCGTCGGTGACGACCGGGCGGGGGCCGTCCTCGGCGCCGGTCCAGCGGACCAGCAGCTCGCCGAGGGCGGTCTCCTGTTCCAGGGCGACCGCCTTCTCCCGGTAGAGCTCCAGGAGGGCGAGGAAGCGGGCGACGACGGTGAGGGTGTCGTCCGTGTCCTCGACCAGGGTGCGGAAGGTGGCCTCGCCCAGCTCCCGCAGCCGGGTCATCACGACGGCCGCCTGTTCGCGCACGCTCACCAGGGGGGCGTGGATGTGGTCGACGTACACCTGCGGCGGCGGCTTGGGCTGCATCGCCTTGACCGCGAGCCGGGCGAATCCCTCGGGGCCGATGCTGAGGACCACGTCGGGCAGCAGCTCGGCGTGGTGCGGCTCGAGGCCGACGGTGCGGGGGTGGCGGCCGGCCTCGTCCTCCAGACGCGCGCTGAAGATGTCCGCGATCTGCTTGTAGGCGCGGTACTGGAGCAGCCGGGCGAAGAGCAGGTCGCGGGCCTCCAGGAGGGCGAGGTCGGCCTCGTCCTCCACCTCCGCGGCGGGCAGCAGCCGGGCCGCCTTGAGGTCCAGCAGGGTGGCCGCGACGACCAGGAACTCGGTGGTGCGGTCCAGGTCCCAGTCGTCGCCGCGGGCGCGGATGTGGGCCATGAACTCGTCGGTCACCTTGGACAGCGCCACCTCGGTGACGTCCAGCTTGTGCCGGGAGATCAGCTGCAGCAGGAGGTCGAAGGGCCCTTCGAAGTTGGTGAGCCGCACGGTGAACGTGTCCGGGTCCGCCGCGGGCCCGGTGTCCTCGCCCGCCGCCTCGGCGGCGGGCGGGGCGTCCGCGCGGGGGCGCGCCGGGACGGCGTCGGGCGCGGGCGGGGACGTCGGCGCGGGCGCCTCGGCGGGGAACGACGGCGCGGCGCCGGCCGCTGCCTCGTCCTCCGGGTCGGGCGCGGACCCGTCCCGCGGCGGCGCGGTGGAGGCTCCGGCGACGTCCCTCGGCGGCGCGGTGAGGGCTTCTGCGTCGTCCTGCGGCGGCGGGGTGGTGAGAGCTTCGGCGACGTCCTGCGGGGGCGGGGCGGTGGAGGGCTCGGGGGCGTCGTCCGGGGCAGGCGCCGGGGTGGCCGGGGCCGGAGGGTGGCCGGGGCCGCGGCCGAGGGGGCGTCTGCGGGCGGGGACGTTCGAGGTCATGGCCGTGGCAGGCTACCTCTACCGCCCGCGCAGCCGCCGCACCAGGATGCTCGCGTCCCCCCGGGACTCCAGATCGGCCAGGACCACCGCGACCGCCTCGCGGACGATGCGTCCGCGGTCGACGGCCAGCCCGTGCTCGCCGCGCAGGACGAGACGGGCGTGCTCGAGGTCCATCAGTTCCTCGGCCGAGACGTACACCGTGATCTTCTCGTCGTGCCGCTCCCGCCCGCTGGGGCGGCGCGCGGGGCGCCCCCGGCGGCGCGGTGCGACCCCCGTGGCCGCGGCGGCGGCGCCATCGGCGCCGCCCGCCCTGCTGTGCGTCTCGCCCGGCTCGCCGCCCGCGTCCGCGACGGCGTGCTCGGCGCCCTGCGCGTCACCGCCCTGCGCGGGCACCGAGGGCGGCAGGCCCTCGGCGCCGTCCCGCGTGACGGCGAGGTCGTCCTCGCCGGCCGGGGACGGCACCCGCGGCTCCGGCCGCTCGGCGGTGGCCTGGCGGCGCGGCGAGGAGGACTGGAGGCCGGAGCCCCCGGTGGTGCGGAACAGCTCGTCGGCTCCGGGCAGACTCACTCGGCGTGACACCGGGCGAGCACCTCCCTGGCGAGCTGGCGGTAGGCGGCGGCGCCGACGGAGTTGGACGCGTACGTGGTGATCGGCTCGCCGGCCACCGTGGTCTCCGGGAACCGGACGGTCCGCCCGATCACCGTGTGGTACACGTGGTCGTCGAACGCCTCGACCACCCGCGCGAGCACCTCACGGCTGTGCACCGTGCGGGAGTCGTACATGGTGGCGAGGATGCCGTCGAGCTCGAGCTCCGGGTTGAGCCGCTCCTGGACCTTCTCGATGGTCTCGGTCAGCAGCGCCACACCGCGCAGCGCGAAGAACTCGCACTCCAGCGGCACGATCACCTTGTGCGCCGCCGTCAGGGCGTTGACCGTCAGCAGACCCAGTGAGGGCTGGCAGTCGATCACGATGTAGTCGTACTCCGACATCAGCGGCTTCAGGGCGCGCTGCAGCGTCGACTCGCGGGCGACCTCGGAGACCAGCTGGACCTCGGCCGCTGACAGGTCGATGTTGCTCGGCAGCAGGTCCATGTTGGGGACCGCCGTCTTGAGCAGCACGTCGTCCGCCGCCATGCCCCGCTCCATGAGCAGGTTGTAGACGGTGAGGTCGAGCTCCATCGGGTTGACGCCCAGGCCGACCGAGAGGGCGCCCTGCGGGTCGAAGTCGACCAGCAGGACCCGTCGGCCGTACTCGGCCAGCGCCGCGCCCAGGTTGATGGTGGACGTCGTCTTGCCGACGCCGCCCTTCTGGTTGCACATCGCGATGATCTTCGCCGGGCCGTGGTCGGTCAGCGGCCCGGGGATCGGGAAGTACGGCAGGGGACGCCCGGTCGGGCCGATGCGCTCGCGGCGCTGACGCGCGGCGTCGGGCGCGAGGGTGGCCGCGTACTCGGGGTCGGGCTCGTATTCGGCGTCGGGGTCGTAGAAGTGACCGTCGGGCAGTTCGTCGTATTCGGCGAAGTGGGGCGCGCCACTTGCGTCGCCGGTCCTGGCGTTCACGTGATGGGCATCCATGCTCTGGTGTGCTGTCGGAGCCAGTTGGGGGTCCTGGCTCTGGTGGACTGCGGAGGTACGGACCGCGACGGAGCCGACAGCCTCGATTCCGGCGGGTCCGGTGCCCGGCGCAGGCGTTCCTGGTTGACCACCCCCGGGAGTAAATGTCGACTCATTCACAAGTCGTCTTACCTCCTTGGTGACCAGGAAACTTCTAGACAGGTCAGCGTGGCACCATGCCGACGATGGGCGACTCTATGGCGTGTCGGCCGTTCGCAGCAACACAATCCGCCGGACCCGGCCTCCCGTGTCCTTGTCGGACATGCCTGTTGTCAAGGGCGTACGCGCGTCGCACGGCGCGATTCACCCGGGCGCACAACGACCGAAATCCGACGTCGAGTTGACTGTCCGAGCGGCTCACCTGCCGGTCAACCCCCTCCAAAGACGCCGACGGCCGGACCTTGGGGTCCAAGGTCCGGCCGCTTTCACGGTGTTGACCCGCCGGTTGACGGAGCGGTGACTGTCTCGTCTTGTCGGAATGTCGACTCGCCCGCGTTTACGGACGGTTCAGCCGAGCACGCTCTCCAGAGCGACGTGCTGCATACCGTGCGCCTCGGCGACCTCGCGGTACACGACCTGACCGTCGTGGACGTTGAGGCCCTTGGCGAGCGCCGCGTCGCGGCGCAGCGCCTCGACCCAGCCGCGGTTGGCGAGCTGGACGACGTAGGGAAGCGTCGCGTTGGTCAGCGCGTAGGTGGAGGTGTTCGGCACCGCGCCGGGCATGTTGGCCACGCAGTAGAACACCGAGTTGTGCACCGCGAAGGTCGGCTCGGCGTGCGTGGTGGGGCGGGAGTCCTCGAAGCAGCCGCCCTGGTCGATGGCGATGTCGACAAGGACACTGCCGGGCTTCATCCGCGAGACCAGCTCGTTGGTGACGAGCTTGGGGGCCTTGGCGCCGGGGATCAGCACCGCGCCGACGACCAGGTCGGCCTCGACCAGCGCCTTCTCGATCTCGAAGGAGTTGGAGACGACGGTCTGCACCGTGGTGCCGAAAACCTTGTCCGCCTCGCGCAGCTTGTTGATGTTCAGGTCGAGCAGCGTGACCTGGAAGCCCATGCCGACGGCGATCTGGGTGGCGTTCCAGCCGGAGACGCCGCCGCCGAGCACGACGGCCTTGGCGGGGGCGACGCCCGGGACGCCGCCGGGCAGCACGCCCCGGCCGCCGTTGGCGCGCATCAGCTGGTAGGCGCCGACCTGCGGGGCGAGCCGGCCGGCCACCTCGGACATCGGGGCGAGCAGCGGCAGGGTGCGGTCGACCTCGACGGTCTCGTAGGCGATGGCCGTGGTGCCGGAGCCGATCAGCGCCTCGGTGCCCGCACGGTCGGCGGCGAGGTGCAGGTAGGTGAAGAGGACCTGGTCCTTGCGGAGGCGGTGGTACTCCTCGGCGATCGGCTCCTTGACCTTGAGGATCATGTCGGCCGCGGCCCACACCTCGTCGGCGGTCCCGAGGATCCGGGCGCCGGCGGCGACGTACTCCTCGTCGGTGATCGACGAGCCGAGGCCGGCGTTCCGCTCGACGACGACCTCGTGGCCGTGGCGCACCAGCTCGTGGACACCCGGCGGGGTGATGGCCACGCGGAACTCGTTGTTCTTGACCTCGCGGGGGATGCCGACCTTCACGTCGATCACGGTCCTTGCAATCGGGGGCATGGGGGAGCACAAGCGGCGGCGGGGTGCTGCCGGGGCATGCACGGATATACCGGTCACATGTGAGCACACCGGGATACACGCCGGAGAACGGCGACATCGCCAGTCTAATGAAGGATTTCCCTCTGTCTAGCCTTGTAAAGCCAGCGTTACCCGAGGGATACGCCACTGAATTCGCAGGGGCCGGGAAGACGATCCGGGACGACCCGTGCACTACCGGGTCAGCGGGGCACGTCGGAGGGGTCCTCCGCCGTCAGGCGCTCCGCGCTGTGCCGGTGCAGCCGGGCGGCGGACGGGTCCCCCAGACGCTCCAGGACGTCGGCCAGCCTCAGGTGCAGCCCGGCCTCCAGCCGTCCGTCCTCGGCGCGGCGGGCCCAGGTGATCGCCTCGCGGCAGGTGCGCAGGGACTCCTCGAAGCGCCCGGTGTGCTCCTGGGCGTGCGCCAGCTCCCCCAGGGCGCGCGCGCAGGCCGCCAGGTCGTCGCCGCGCCGGTGCTCGGTGACGGCGGCCCGCCAGTGACGCAGCGCCTCCTCGTGCCGCCCGGCGCGGGCGTGGGCGGTGGCGATACGGCCGTAGAGCCGGGCCGCCTCGGCGCGCTGGTCGCGGGCGAGGCGTTCGGCGAGGGCGCGGCCGTACCAGTCGGCGGCCCGGTCGAGGTCGCCGAGCTCCTGGTGGGCGGCGCCGATGGACTCCATGGCCCGGCCGACGGCGTAGGGGTCCTGGGCCTGGCGCCCGGCGTCCAGGGCGGCCCGGTAGCGGGTCAGCGCCTCGGCCGCGCGGCCGGTGCGGGCGTCCAGGTCGGCGAGGTTGAGCAGGGCCGCGGCCTTCTCGCGGGCGAGTCCGCGCCGGCCGGCGACGTCCAGCATCAGCTGGTGGAGCGCGTACAGGTCGGCGGCCGTCCCGTCGTCGTCGGCGTGCGCGACCAGGGCGCGCACCAGCTGGGACATCAGGCGGCGGGCCAGGGTGTCCAGCTCCCCGTCGTCGGCGGCCGTCCTGGCGGCGGCCAGGAGCAGGTCACGGCGTTCGGTGAGCCAGGCGGCGGCCTCCCGGGGGCCGGGGAAGCGCAGGGCCCGCGGCAGCGCCTGCTGCCGGACGCGGGCGCCCTCGTCGACCCCGGTGGCGACGCGGCAGGCGTGCAGCAGCCGGACCGTGCGCTCCAGCGCGCGGGCGCGGGCCAGCCGCAGCTCCGCGGGACGGTCCAGGCGCCCGGCGAGGGCGGCGAGCAGGGGGTGCAGGCAGCCGGGGACCTCGTAGAGCAGGCCGGCGGCCGGCACCTGTCGCAGCAGTGCGAGGCGGTGGAACCTGTCCAGGGTCTCCGTCGCGGTCTGCGGGGTGCAGCCGGCCAGGGCCGAGGCGGTGTGCGGGTCGACCACCCCGGCGGGGGCGAGGGACAGCAGCCGCAGCATCCGCGCGGCGGCCGCGGGGAGACCGTCGTGGACCAGTCCGAGCATGCGCTCCAGCGGGCCGGCCGCCGGGTCGGCGCGCAGCTGGGCCACCAGGTCGGCGACGGCGACCTTGGGGCGGTCGGCGAGCCAGCCGCCCGCGAGCAGCAGGGTGGCGGGCTCGCCGTGGCACTCCTCGGCCAGCTGCTGCGTGGAGCAGGGGTCGACGGTGACCCGGACCTCCCCGATCCGGCGGGTGAGCAGGTCGACGGCGGAGCGGGTGTCCAGACCGCCGACGACGCAGGGCCGCACGTCGGGGATGCCGGTGAGGGGGCCGCGGGCGACGGCGACCACCAGGCAGTCCGGCGAGTCGGGGACCAGCTCGTCGACCTGCTCCGCGTCGGCGGCGTCGTCCAGGAGGAGCAGCACCCTCCGTCCGGCCAGCGCCTGCCGCAGCGCGGCGGTCACCTCGTCGTCCTCCGCCCCGGGCGCGACGGCCGCGGCCGCGGATCGCGATCCGGACGCTTCCCCCGCGAGCGCGTGACCGCCGGGCGGGGCATCGGCGAGCGCCGCGTCGGCGGGCGGCACTGCATCAGCGGTGTGCGCGGCATCGGCGGGCGGCACGGCATCGGCGGCATCGGCGGGCGCCTCGTCGGCGGGCGCGGGCCGCACGGCCGCGGCGGGGGCGGGCACGGTCGCCGGGGCCGGCAACGCCTCGAGGAGGCGGCGGGCGGCCCGGCCCGCGGGGACCGGGCGGCCGCCGGGTTCGGTGAGCCGGGCCCGCAGGACCCCGTCGGGGTAGCGGTCGGCGATCCGGCGGACCAGTTCCTCGGCGAGGTCGCTGCGGCCCGAGCCGGGCCGGCCCGCGACGAGCAGGACGCGGGCGCGCGGGGCCTTGCGGCCGGCGATGGTGTTGAGGCCCGCCCGTTCGATGTCCGCCAGCAGTTCCTTGAGCTCACGGGACCGTCCCACGAAGCCCGAGGCGGGCGCGGGGCGCTCCTGCCGCCGCGTCCGGCCGGGCGGGGTGTGCGGCGCCGGGGCGGGGGCCGGTGGCGGCGCGGACGGCTCTCCGGAGGGCCGTCGCGCCGTGTCCGTCGACGCCTGGCTGCCGGTGTCCACCGCCTGGTCGGTCACGGGCCACACTCCCGTCATGCACGCGCGCGCCACCCCGTCCGCGGGGCCTTGCACGAGCGTAGTTCACACCGGGGCGGCGCAACGGGGGACCACACGCGCCCGGTCCCCCGACCGGACGCGGGGCGCGGCCCGTTCGTCCGAACCGGCCGCGCCCCGCGCGAGATGTCCTGCTCCTGCCCGAAGGACTGCGCCCCGCCCGAAGGAACTACGCCTCGAACGGCCGGGCGGGCCACGGCGCCTCGGCGGGCCGCAGCGCCTCCAGCCCGTCGCCGGCGCGTGCCGCGACCAGCGACAGCACGCCGACCACCAGGCAGTTGTTGTGCAGCTCCCCCGCCAGCACGCCGCGCACCAGGTCCGCGACCGGGACGCGGGCGAGCTCCATGTCGGACTCCTCGTCCTCGACCTCGAAGCGGTCGCCCTCGGCGTCGGAGAGCCCGCGCGCCAGGAAGATCCGCACCGCCTCGTCGCAGCCGCCGGGGGTGGTGTAGACGTCGGCGAGGACCCGCCAGTCCTCGGCCTTGACGTGCGCCTCCTCGTACAGCTCGCGCTGGGCGGCGTGCAGCGGGTTCTCACCGGGCACGTCCAGCAGGCCGGCCGGGATCTCCCACAGCTTCTGGCGCACCGGGTGCCGGTACTGGCGCAGCACCACCGCGCGGTCCTGCCCGTCCAGCGCCAGCACGGCCACCGAGCCGGGGTGCACCTGGTAGTCACGGCCGACGACCGCGCCGCCGGGCATCACCACCTCGTCGGTCCGCACGGAGGTCTTCTTGCCCGTGAACGGGGTGCTCGACGAGCGGATCTCCCACTCCTCCGGGGCGTCCTTGATCACCTGGTCGGTCATCGGGCCAGTCCTCTCCACCACAACTCACCACTCTCGACACCGGGGAAACAGCGCGCGAAAAAACGCCGAAGCCGGGGCACGCGCCCTCGAAAGGCGCGTACCCCGGCCACCGTATCGTCACCCGATCGCCGCAACGATCACCACGGGCGCCGGTCGCGGCGCGCGGCCGGCCGCTCAGCCGGCGTAGGCGCCGGTCCCCTGCTGACGGTCGACCGCGGCCTTCACCAGACCGGCGAACAGCGGGTGCGGGCGGGTCGGGCGGGAGCGCAGCTCCGGGTGGGCCTGGGTGGCCACCAGGTACGGGTGCACCTCGCGCGGGTACTCCACGTACTCGACGAGCTTGCCGTCCGGGGAGGTGCCGGAGAAGAGGATGCCCGCCTTCTTCTCGAGCTCCGCGCGGTAGGCGTTGTTCACCTCGTAGCGGTGACGGTGGCGCTCCTCGACGTACTCCTTCTCGTCGTACACCTCGCGCACGACGGAGCCCTCGGCCAGCTTGGCCGGGTACATGCCCAGGCGCATGGTGCCGCCCATGTCGCCCTCGCCGGAGACGATGTCCATCTGCTCGGCCATGGTGGAGATCACCGGGTGGGCGGTCGCCGGGTCGAACTCGGTGGAGTTGGCGTCGGGGATGCCGGCCAGGTTGCGGGCCGCCTCGATCACGATGCACTGCAGGCCCAGGCACAGGCCCAGCAGCGGGACGCGGTTCTCGCGGGCGTACTGGATGGCGCCGACCTTGCCGGAGACGCCGCGGTCGCCGAAGCCGCCGGGGATGCAGATGCCGTCGACGTCGCCGAGCTGCTCGGCGGCGCCGGCCGGGGTCCGGCAGTCGTCGGAGGTGACCCACTTGATCTTGACGCGGGCCTTGTTGGCGAAGCCGCCGGCGCGCAGCGCCTCGGTCACCGACAGGTAGGCGTCGGGCAGGTCGATGTACTTGCCGACCAGAGCCAGGGTGATCTCGTGGTCGGGGTTGTGGACGCGGTCCAGCAGGTCGTCCCAGGTGGTCCAGTCGACGTCGCGGAACGGCAGGTCGAGCCGGCGCACCGCGTAGGCGTCCAGGCCCTCGCCGTGGATGGTCTTCGGGATG
Source organism: Streptomyces sp. NPDC056600 (assembly GCF_042792855.1). Classification (NCBI taxonomy): domain Bacteria; kingdom Bacillati; phylum Actinomycetota; class Actinomycetes; order Kitasatosporales; family Streptomycetaceae; genus Streptomyces; species Streptomyces sp. NPDC056600. The sequence continues at coordinate 21,580 of NZ_JBHTVQ010000018.1, read as the reverse complement.
TCGTAGATGGAACGGGCGTCCGGGCAGGCCACCACGGCGTCCTCGTCGACGTCGCACATCAGCGAGATCTTGCGCTTGATGGCGGTGGGGACCTCGCGGTCGCAGCGCAGCACGATGGCGTCCGGCTGCACGCCGATGTTGCGCAGCGCGGCCACCGAGTGCTGGGTGGGCTTGGTCTTCAGCTCGCCGGAGGGGCCGATGTACGGCAGCAGCGAGATGTGCACCACGAACACGTTGTCGCGGCCGACCTCGTGGCGGACCTGGCGGACCGTCTCCAGGAAGGGCAGCGACTCGATGTCGCCGACGGTGCCGCCCACCTCGGTGATCACGACGTCGACCTCGTCCGTCGCCATGCGGCGGATGCGGTGCCGGATCTCGTTGGTGATGTGCGGGATGACCTGGACGGTGTCGCCCAGGTACTCGCCCCGGCGCTCCTTGGCGATGACCGTGGAGTAGACCTGGCCGGTGGTGACGTTGGCCGAGCCGTCGAGGTCGCGGTCGAGGAAGCGCTCGTAGTGGCCGATGTCCAGGTCGGTCTCGGCGCCGTCGTTGGTGACGAACACCTCACCGTGCTGGAAGGGGTTCATCGTGCCCGGGTCGACGTTCAGGTAGGGGTCCAGCTTCTGCATGACGACACGCAGACCGCGGGCCTTCAGCAGCATGCCGAGGCTGGAAGCCGTCAGGCCCTTCCCGAGCGAGGAGGCGACACCCCCGGTGACGAAGATGTGCTTGGTCGTCGTGGCGTTGCTGTTTCGAAAAGCAGCGGGCATGGCCAAAGGGGGGCTCCCGTGGTGGCGGTGTCGTCAGGATGCGGAGCGGCTTGCCGACCCGGTTTCGCCGGGGGGGCCGTCGCTGCGGTGCCGGGGTTTTTCTCCCACCGGTCCACGGGCTACCAGGGTATCAGCGCGCGGGACCAAAGGCGTCCGCGCACCTGGGCCACCGCCGTGACCTGCGCCTTCCCGGCGTCACCGGCCGCCCACCCGTTCGGATCACTCTTGTTGCCCCGAGCGTCGCGCGCATCATCATCATGCGTCGTATCCTGCTCGGACACTCGCTGACCGCCCGGCCGGGCAAGACGGCACCACCCAAGCCCGTGTCACAGGCCGTGTCCCCGGATACACCGGACATACGGGAGCGTCAGCTCACACTCAAGCGAACTACAGATTCTTTCCGCTTCACTCCCCCTTTGACTTGACCGCAAGAGAGCGACCGTCCCTGCCGGGACGATGTGGCCGTTCGACTGGAGTTGCACGTGGCCGGGCGTATCGAGGACTACGCACTCATCGGAGACATGCAGACCGCCGCCCTGGTCTGCCGGGACGGCACGGTGGACTGGCTGTGCCTGCCCCGCTTCGACTCTCAGGCCATTTTCGCCGGCCTGCTGGGCACCGAGGATCACGGGTTCTGGCGCGTCGGGCCCGCCCACGCGCCGGAGGCCGCAGCGCCCGCCGCGACCCGCCGCCGCTACCGGGGCGACTCCCTCGTCCTGGAGTCGGAGTGGGACACCCCGGAGGGCACCGTCCGGGTGACCGATTTCATGCCGCCGCGTGACGGGGCTCCGCAGGTCATCCGGATCGTGGAGGGCGTGTCGGGCAAGGTCCCCATGCGCTCCGCGCTGCGGATGCGGTTCTCCTACGGCCGCATCGTGCCCTGGGTGCACCGCCGCAACGGGCGTCTGGTCGGCATCGCCGGCCCGGACTCCGTGTGGTTCGACACCGACGTGCTCGAGGCGGCCGGTGAGGAGGACGACCTGACGACCTTCGGCCAGGACCTCACCACCTACACCGATTTCGACGTCTCCGAGGGCGACCGGTTCGGCTTCACGCTGTCCTGGCAGCCCTCGCACAAGGAGCCGCCGCCGCTGCCGGAGCCGGAGCAGTCGCTGGCGGCGACCGACGACTTCTGGCGCGAGTGGGTGGCCCTGTGTACGTACCACGGCCCCTACCGGGAGGCCGTGATCCGTTCGCTGATCACGCTGAAGGCGCTCACGTACGCGCCCACCGGCGGCATCGTCGCCGCGCCGACCACCTCGCTGCCCGAGGAGATCGGCGGCGTCCGCAACTGGGACTACCGCTACACCTGGCTGCGTGACGCGGCGATCACCCTGTCCTCGCTGTTGCGCACCGGCTACCGCGAGGAGGCCCGCGCCTGGCGCGAGTGGCTGCTGCGGGCGGTCGCGGGCGACCCGGAGAACCTGCAGATCATGTACGGCATCGCCGGCGAGCGCGAGCTCGGCGAGGCGGAGCTGGACTGGCTGCCGGGCTACGAGAACTCCGCCCCGGTCCGGGTCGGCAACGGCGCGGCCCATCAGCTGCAGCTGGACGTGTACGGCGAGACGATCGAGGCGCTGCACCTGGCGCACATGACCGGCCTGTCCCGCAACGACTACGCCTCGCAGCTCCAGCTGAAGCTGATCCGCTACCTGGAGAACCACTGGAACCAGCCGGACGAGGGCATCTGGGAGGTGCGCGGTCCGCGCCGCCACTTCGTGCACTCCAAGGTCATGGCCTGGGTGGCGGTGGACCGCACCATCAAGCTGGTCGAGTCCGGCGACGCGGAGGGTCCGCTGGAGCGCTGGCGGGAGCTGCGCGACGACATCCACCGGGACGTCTGCGAGAAGGGCTACGACCCGGAGCGCAACACCTTCACCCAGTCGTACGGCTCGCAGGAGCTGGACGCGTCGCTGCTGCTGATCCCGCAGGTCGGGTTCCTGCCGCCGGACGACAAGCGGGTCATCGGCACGATCGAGGCGATCCAGCGGGAGCTGTCGACGCCGGACGGGTTCATCCTGCGCTACCCCACCCACCCCGGTGAGGACAACGTGGACGGCCTGGCGGGCGACGAGGGGGCGTTCCTGGCCTGCTCCTTCTGGATGGCGGACGACCTGGCGATGATCGGGCGGGTCGACGAGGCGCGGCGGCTGTTCGAGAAGCTGCTGTCGCTGCGCAACGACCTGGGCCTGCTGGCGGAGGAGTGGGACTCCAAGCACCAGCGTCAGGTGGGCAACTTCCCCCAGGCCTTCAGCCACGTCCCGCTCATCGACACCGCCCTGCGCCTCACCGCCTCCGGCGCCTACGGCGGCTGACCCCGCCGCTCCCGGGCCCGGCCTCGCCCCCACCGGCGAGGCCGGGCCCGCGCACGCCGCGGCCCCGTCCGGCCTTCGCACGTGGGGCCGCTGCGGGAGGGCTCAGCCGCAGAGGGCGAGGACGGTGTCCTCGAGGTCGGGTATGCCCTCGGCGGCGTCGCGGAGGATCGCCTGGGGCTCCCGCCTCCGCCCGGCCGCGAAGCGTTCGGCCACCGTCGTCATGGCCGCGTCCGGGCGTGCCCTCCGGTCCTCGTCCCCCACCCCGTCCCCGTGGGCGACGTCCGTCGGCCCGACCCCCTGCGCCAGCAGCCACAGGAAGTCGGCCAGGTCACGGGCGAGGTGCACGGTCTCCCCCTCCGACCCCAGGTACACCACGGGCTGTTCGGCCAGGGGCCGCCCCTTCCGTACCAGCCACAGGGCCACCAGCCCGCCCGCGCCCTGCTGCCCGAACATCCGGAACGCGTCGCCGTCGACCTCGTCGTTGCCCGTCCAGGCGCGGAACCACTCGGTGGTCTCCTCGGCGGACAGGAAGGCGCCGTACGGCTCGTAGTCGATGCCACGCCCGTGGTCGTAGTCGAACGCCACCCGGCTCACGGCCGTCAGCGCTGCGGGGAAGGTCCGGTCGTCGGTCATGAAGGCAACGGTAGCCCCGGGGACCGACAGTCCCCTCAGGTGAGCGGCAGGGGCTGGGCGAGCTCGTCGTAGACGCTGAGGACCTGGGCGACCGTCTCGTCCTCGGTGGGCCACCCCGCGGCCTGCGAGACTCCCCGCCGCACCAGTTCCTCCCGCCACGCCGGGTCGGCGAGGACCGTGGAGACCTTCCCGGCGAGGGCGCCGGCGTCGCCGGCGGGCACCAGTTCCGCCCCGTCGCCGACCAGTTCGGCCATCCCCGGCAGGTCCGCCGCGACCAGCGGGACGCCCGCGTGCAGCGCCTCCTGGGCCAGCAGCGAGCGGCCCTCCGCGCAGTCCGGCACCACCGCCACGTCCGCCGCCGTCAGCAGGGACGCCAGGTCCTCCCGCCGCCCCAACAGCCGTACCGGCAGCCCTTCCTGTTCGATCCGCTGCTGCAACTCCCCCCGCAGCGAGCCCTCTCCGCACACCACGACCAGCGGGCCGTCCCCCGCGCCCCGCCACCGTCGCGCGGCGTCCAGCAGCAGCCGGTGGCCGCGGCCCTCCTCCAGGGCGCCCACCGCGAGGACCAGCGGCCGCCCCAGCGCGCCGAGTTCGGCCCGCAGCTTCGCCCGCCGGTCGCCGTGGAGGTCGCCGTGGAGGTCGCCGCCGTCTCCCCCGGCGGGCCGTGCCCCACCCGGCGGCAGGGCGCGCGGCATGCCTACGGCGGACAGCCGCGCGTCCCGCGCGCCCCGCCGCCGGGCCCGGTCCACCAGGCCGGAGGAGGTCCCGAGGACCACCGCGGCCGCCCGCACCACCCGCCGCTCCAGCACCTTCAGCACCGCCGCCCGCGCCGCGCCCTCGGCCCTGGCCCGGTTGTGCCAGGTCACCACCAGCGGCGTACGGCGGCCGCCCAGCGCCAACGCGGTGCGGAACGAGGCGTGCAGCCCGTGCGCGTGCACCACGTCGGCGTCGGCGCACGCGATGCGCAGCGCCGCCACCGAGGCGGGATCACTGCTGCGCGGGATCGGCACGTGCCGCGCCCCCACGGCGGTGAACCCGTAGGTGTGTTCGGTGTCGCTGGGGGCGCACACCGTCACCCGCACGCCCCTGGCGACCAGGCCGGCGGTCAGCGACCGCACATGGGTGCTCCCGGCCGCGCTGCCACCGGTCACCTGGACGGTGCGCAGCGGCGTGAGGCCGGTGGGGGCAGGGGTGTTCACAAGGGTCACGGGCGCCTGGGCTCCTGGTCGAGCGTCGTGCGGTCTTCGTGCGGTCGGTCACCGGGGTGCGGCGGCCGGGCGGCGGGCCCGCGAGGGTCCCCCGCCGCCCGCCCGTGCTCGTTCGGTCGCCGCCTAGGATGCCAGAGCCCGGGCGGCCCGCCGACCGGCTCCACCCGCACGGGCCGTTCCGCTCAGAGTTCGGCGCGCGCCGCCGCCGCCGACTCCAGGAGCTCCTCGGCGTGGGCCCGGGCCGTCTCGGAGTCCTCCTGGCCCGCCATCATCCGCGACAGCTCACGGATCCGGTCCTCCCCCTCGAGCACCTTCACGCCCGAACGGGTGACCGACCCGTCGTTGGTCTTCTCCACGAGCAGCTGCCGGTCGGCGAACGCCGCCACCTGCGGCAGATGGGTGACGACGACGACCTGAGCGGTCCGCGCCAGCCGGGCGAGACGACGCCCGATCTCCACCGCGGCCTTGCCGCCGACGCCCGCGTCGACCTCGTCGAACAGGTAGGTCGGGACGGGGTCGGTGCCGGCGAAGACCACCTCGACGGCGAGCATCACCCGGGACAGCTCACCGCCGGACGCGCCCTTGGCGATGGGCCGCGCCGGGGCGCCGGGATGCGGGGCGAGCAGCAGCTCGACCTCGTCGACGCCGGCCGGCCCGTAGGCGACCGTGCGGCCGCCGACCTCGACGCCCTCGGGGTCCTCGGTCTGCCGGACGGAGAACGAGACCCGCGCGTGCGGCATGGCCAGCGAGGCCAGCTCCTCGGTGACCGCGGCGGCGAACCGCTCGGCGGCCTCGGTCCGCGCGTCGGTCAACTGCTGAGCCAGCGTGCCGAGTTCGACGCGCAGCGCGTCCCGCTCGGCGGTGAGGTCGCCCACCCGGTCGTCGTCGCCCTCGAGCTCGGTGAGCCGGGCGGCCGACTGCTCCGCCCAGGCCAGCACCGCGGCGACGTCCTCGCCGTACTTGCGCGTCAGCGCGGTCAGCGCGGCCCGGCGCTCCTCCACGGCGGCGAGTCGGCGCGGGTCGGCGTCCAGGTTTCCGGCGTACCCGGCGAGTTCGCCGGAGACGTCGGCGAGCAGGATGCCGATCTCGCCGACCCGGTCGGCCAGCGCGGCCAGCGCCGGGTCGTGCGAGCGGACCGCCTCCAGGGCGCGCTGGGCGCCGGAGACGAGGGAGCCGGCGTCGACGCCCTCGGGGTCCTCCGGGTCGCCGGCCAGCGCGGTGTGCGCGACGGTGGCGGCCTGCGCCAGCGCCTCGGCGTGCCCGAGCCGCTGCGCCTCGGCGGCCAGCTCGGTGTCCTCGCCCTGCCGCGGCTCGACGGCGTTGATCTCCTCCAGGCCGTACCGGAGCAGGTCGGCCTCCTGGGCGCGCTCACGGGCCCGGGTGGTGATCTCCTCGAGCTCGGCGGAGACCGCCCGCAGCCGCCGGTAGGCGTCCGTGTACTTCTCCAGCGGGCCGGCCACCGCCGCGCCCGCGTACCGGTCCAGTGCCTGGCGCTGGCGGTTCTGCTTCAGCAGGCCCTGCTGGTCGGTCTGCCCGTGCACCGCGACCAGTTCGTCGGCCAGCTCCGCGAGGAGTCCGACGGGCACGCCGCGCCCGCCCAGGTGGGCGCGCGAGCGGCCCTCGGCGGACACCGTGCGGCTGATCAGCAGGGCTCCGTCGTCGAGCTCGGCGCCGGCCTCCTCGGCACGGGTGACGACGGGCGCGCCGGCGGGCAGCGCGATGCGGCCCTCGACCACCGCGTTCTTCGCGCCGATCCGCACCAGGGCGGGATCGGCGCGTCCGCCGAGCAGCAGACCGAGGCTGGTGACGACCATCGTCTTGCCCGCGCCGGTCTCGCCGGTGACGGCGGTGAAACCGGGGGACAGCTCGACGACCGCGTCGTCGATGACTCCGAGCGACCGTATCCGCATCTCCTCCAACACGCCCCCGACCTTACGAGGTCTTCGGCCATGATCGCGACGCGCCCCCGTCCGGGCGTGCCGCCCGCAGGCGCCGCCGGTCAGTGCGGCGCGCCGCGCCAGCCGGAGACGGGGAGGGCGAACTTGGCCACCAGCCGGTCGGTGAACGAGGCGTGGTGCAGCCGCGCCAGCCGCACCGGAACGGCGCCCCGGCGGACCTCCACCCGCGCCCCGGGCGGGAGTTCGACCGTGCGCCGTCCGTCGCACCACAGCACGCCGGGCGGGATGTGCGGCAGCACCTCGACCACCAGCACCGAGTCCGGCGAGGTGACCAGCGGCTTGGCGAACAGCGCGTGCGCGCTGATCGGCACCATCAGCAGCGCCTCGACCTCGGGCCACACCACCGGCCCGCCGGCCGAGAAGGCGTAGGCGGTCGATCCGGTGGGCGTGGCGCAGATGATCCCGTCGCAGCCGAAGCCGGTCACCGGCCGTCCGTCGATCTCCAGGACGACCTCGAGGAGCTTCTCCGCGGAGACCTTCTGCACGGCGGCCTCGTTGAGCGCCCAGTCGGTGTGGACGACGCTGCCGTTGCGGTGCACCTCCACGTCGACCGTCATCCGCTCCTCGACCTCGTAGTCGCGGGCGACCACCCGCTCCACGACCTGGTCGAGCGCGTCCCGCTCGGCCTCGGCGAGGAAGCCGACCCGCCCCAGGTTGACGCCCAGCATCGGCACGCCGGAGGCACGGGCGAACTCCGCGCCGCGCAGCAGGGTGCCGTCGCCGCCGAGGACGATCAGCAGCTCGCACCCGTCCAGGCATTCGGGCGTGGCCTCGGCGACCGTCCGCACGCTGTCCGGCAGCGGCAGGTCGTGCGCCTCGGACTCCAGCACCCGCACGCCGAGTCCGGCGTCGAGCAGCCCGCGCACCACCAGTTCGGCGCTGCGGATGGCCGCGGGGCGCCCCGTGTGGGCGAGCAGGAAGACCGTGCGGTCCTGCCCGTCCGTTCTGCTCTCGCTCAACGCGGCCCCTCCGCCACTGCGCGTTCGACGTCGGCCGGGTCCAGGGCGGGCGCCCCGGCACGCAGCCACAGGAAGTACTCGACGTTCCCGGACGGTCCGGGCAGCGGGCTGGCGGTGACGCCGAGGACGCCGAGCCCCAGCTCGCCCGCCCGCCGCGCGACCTCCCGCACCGCCTCGGCGCGCAGCTCCGGGCTGCGCACCACGCCTCCGCTGCCGAGGCGTTCCTTGCCCACCTCGAACTGCGGCTTGACCATCAGCACCAGGTCCGCGTCGGGCGCCGTGCAGCTCACCAGGGCGGGCAGCACCAGGCCGAGCGGGATGAACGACAGGTCGCCGACGACCAGGTCGACGGGCACGCCGTCGATCTGCTCGACGGTCAGCTCCCGGACGTTCGTGCGGTCCTTCACCGTCACCCGGTCGTCGCTCTGCAGCGACCAGGCCAGCTGCCCGTAGCCGACGTCGACGGCCACCACGTGGGCCGCGCCGGCGCGCAGCAGCACGTCGGTGAATCCGCCGGTGGAGGCTCCGGCGTCCAGCGCCCGCCGCCCCTCGACCTTCAGACCAAGCGGCACGAACGCCTCCAGCGCGCCGGCCAGCTTGTGGCCGCCCCGCGAGACGTACTCGGGGTCGCCGTCGTCCTGGGCGACCACGATCGCCGCCGCGGTCTCCACCTGGGTGGCGGGCTTGGTCGCCACGGCCTTGCCGACGGTGACCCGCCCGGCGGCGATCAGCTGGCTCGCGTGCTCCCGCGAGCGGGCCAGCTTCCTGCGCACCAGTTCGGCGTCGAGACGGCGGCGTGCCACTCCTGCCACGTTCGGTTCAGCTCCTGTTGTCGTGCGGCATCGACGCGATGGGGTTGTCCAGCGCGGTGAGCGCCTCGCGCAGCGCCCCGTGTACATCCTCGTACACCTCGAGGTGGCCGTCGGCGGCGAGGTGGTCGGCGTCGGCGAGCCGCTCCAGCGCGGTGTCGACCCGGGCGTCGCCGGTGGGCGTGCGGGGCACACCGAGCGGGGCGGGGGCGGCCGGTTCGTCGGCCGGGTCGCCGGTCTGCTCCTGCGCCCCTTCGGCCTCCTCGGCCGCCGGTTCGGGTGGTGTGTCGCTCATGGCACGACGCTACCGCGTGGAGCGGGGGTACCGTCTGTCGCGATGGCCACGATCGAGGAGTGCCGTGCGGCACTGGAGGAGCTCGCCGGGCGTCTGGCGTCCGCGTCGGCCGCGGTGCGGGAGGCGGCGGGGGTCGAGCGGACCGTGAGCTGCCACGTCACCGATCTGGACGTCACCTTCACCGGGCGGCTGTCCGGGGGCCGCCTGGAGGTGCGGGACGTCCTTCCCGGGCGGCCCTCCGAACCGGCCCGCATCCGCCTCTCCACCACCGGCGACGACCTCCTCGCCCTGGTCGCCGGCACCCTCCCGTTCCCCCGCGCCTGGGCCACCGGCCGCCTCCGCCTCGAAGCCCCCCTCCGCGACCTCCTCCACCTCCGCACCCTCCTCTGACCCAGCCGCCCCTCCAGCGCACCGCACCCACCCTCCCCGCGGCACCGTTCCCACCCTCCCCGCGCCGCACCGTGCACCGTGCCCGCACCCCCTGCGGGCGGCTGGGCCGCCCAGGGGGCGGCACGGGCGGGCGCAGGGCGGCGCCCCCGCGGCGAGCGGCTCCCCCACCGTGCGCAAGCCGACGGCACCGTGCCCACGGGACCTCGCCGCAGCGCAGCTCAGGGCTCAGCCCCGGTGGACAGCGCCGTCTTGTTCCCCCGACCCGCCCCCTTCCCAAAGGGGCTTACCTCACGTGGAGCGAGCCGCCTGCCGAGGACGTGGGCCCCCGCGCCCACCCGTGCCGCCCCAGCGGCACGATTGCCCCCGGGGAGGCGGCAGGTGTGTCGGCCCTGCTGCCCGCCGCGCTACGGCAGGGCGGGCAGCAGGGCCGGGCCACCCCGCCAGGCCCACGGCGCGGCAGCAAAACCGGTCGCGGCGTTACGCGGGGAAGGCCGCGCGGGTCTTGCGGGAGGCCGGGACGACCAGAGGCGTGCCGGTCTCGGGGTCGGCGATCACCTGGCACCGGATCCCGAACACCCGCTCCACCAGCTCCGCCGTCACCACGTCCCCCGGCGCCCCCTCCGCGACGACCTCACCCTCCCGCAGCGCGATCAGATGCGTCGCGTACCGCGCCGCGTGGTTGAGGTCGTGCAGGACCGCCACCAGCGTCCGCCCGTGCTCCTCGTGCAGCTCCGCGCACAGGTCGAGCACGTCGAGCTGGTGCTGGATGTCCAGGTACGTGGTCGGCTCGTCCAGCAGCAGCAGCGGCGTCTCCTGGGCGAGCGCCATCGCGATCCACACCCGCTGCCGCTGCCCCCCGGAGAGCTCGTCGACGTACCGGTCCCCCAGCCCGGCGACGCCGGTGCGCTCCATGGACTCCTGGACCACCCGCTCGTCCTCGGGGGACCACTGCCGCAGCAGCCCCTGGTGCGGGTAGCGGCCGCGGGCCACCAGGTCGGCGACCGTGATGCCGTCCGGGGCGACCGACGACTGCGGCAGCAGCCCGAGCGTGCGCGCCACCTTCTTCGCCGGCAGCGACTGGATGACCTGCCCGTCCAGCAGCACCCGCCCCTCGCTGGGCCGCAGCATCCGCGACAGCGCCCGCAGCAGCGTCGACTTCCCGCAGGCGTTGGGACCGACGATCACCGTGAACGAGTTGTCGGGGATCTCCACCGACAACTCCCGCGCGATGACGCGCTGCTCGTAGGCGAGGGTGACGTTCTCGGCCGACAGTCGGTTCACGGCGCCGGTGCTCCTCTTCCCCATGTGCTTCATGCCCGTCGTTCCGACGCCGTCGTGGCGCGTGCTCATACCCGTCCGGCCTTCCGCTCGGCGACCAGCAGCCACAGCAGGTAGACGCCGCCCAGCGCGCCGGTGACCACACCGACCGGCAGCTGGTCGGAGCCGAAGGCCCGCTGCGACAGCAGGTCCGCGACGATCAGCAGGGCCGCGCCCATGGCCATCGACGGCACCAGGTTGGGCCCCGGCGTCCGGGTGAGCCGCCGCGCGAGCTGCGGCGCGGTGAGCGCCACGAACGCGACCGGTCCGGCCGCCGCCGTCGCGGCCGACGCCAGCAGCACCGCGCAGCCCAGCATCACCAGCCGCACCCGCTCGACGCGCACGCCCAGCGCGTAGGACGCGTCGTCGCCCATCTCGGTCATCCGCAGGCCCCGCTCGTTGGCCAGCACCAGCGGCACCAGCACCAGGCACAGCGCCAGCAGCGGCCACACCTGGGCCCAGTCCCGCCCGGACAGCGAGCCGGTCATCCACACCACGGCCCGCGCGGCGTCGACCATGTCGGCCTTGGTGATCAGGTAGCTGTTGACCGCGGTCATCACCGCGCTGACACCGATGCCGACCAGCACCAGCCGGTAGCCGTGCACGCCGCGCTTCCAGGCCAGCAGGTAGATCGCCGTGCCGGTGACCAGTCCGCCGACCAGCGCCCCGGCCGTCACGGCGGCGGCACTGCCGGAGAACAGCACGATCATGGTCAGGGCGCCCGCCGTCGCGCCCTGGCCGAGGCCGAGGATGTCCGGGCTGCCCAGCGGGTTGCGCGAGACGGCCTGGAACAGCGCGCCGGCCAGCCCCAGCGCGGCGCCGACCAGCAGTCCCACCAGCACCCGCGGCAGCCGCAGTTCCCGCACGATCAGTTCGTCGGCCGGGTGTCCCTCGCCGAACAGCACGCCCAGCACGTCCCCGAAGGACATCGGGAAGTCGCCGGTGCCGATCAGCACCACCGCCGCGGCGAACGCGACGAGGACCAGCGCCGCGACCACGGCCACCGCGCGCACCCGGATCCGCAGCGAGACGCGCCCGCCGATCCGCAGCACGGGCTGCGCGGTGGTCCGGCGCCCGGCGCCCGGACGTGGGGAGGTCTTCGGGGTTGTCACAGCTGCGCCGTCCTCCGCCGTCGGACCAGGAAGATGAAGAGCGGCCCGCCGATGACCGCCGTGACGATGCCGACCTGCAGCTCGGACGGCCGCACCACGACCCGCCCGATCACGTCGGCGCCCAGCAGCAGCACCGGGGAGAGCACGGTGGCGTACGGCAGGATCCAGCGCAGGTCAGGCCCGGTGAAGGAGCGCACCACGTGCGGGACCATCAGCCCGACGAAGACGATCGGCCCGCAGGCCGCGGTGGCCGCCCCGCACAGCAGGGTGGCCGCCAGCATGGACAGCGCCCGGGTCCGGTTGAGGTGGGCGCCGAGCGCCCGGGCGGTGTCGTCGCCCATCTCCATCGCGTTCAGCGGCCGGGCCAGCGCCAGCGCCAGCACCGTGCCGACGGCGATGAACGGCAGCACCTGTCCGATGCTCTGCCAGGACGCGGCGCCCAGCGAGCCGACGGTCCAGAACCGCATCCGCCCCAGCGCCGCCTCGTCGAGGATCATCAGCGCCTGCAGGTAGCCCTGGAGCGCGGCGGCGATCGCCATGCCCGCCAGCGCCAGCCTGACCGGCGTCGCGCCCCGGCTGCCGCCGAGGAACCACACCAGCGCGCCCACCACCATGGCGCCCGCGAAGGCGAACCACACGTAGCCGCCGACCGAGGTGACGCCGAAGAAGGTGATGGCCGTGACCACCGCCGCCGAGGCGCCCGCGTTGATGCCGAGCAGGCCGGGGTCGGCGAGCGGGTTGCGGGTCAGCGCCTGGAGCACCGCTCCGGCCAGACCGAGCGCCGCGCCCGCCAGCAGTCCCAGCACGGTCCGCGACAGCCGCTCCCCCACGACGACGTCGCCGTAGGTTCCGGTGTCCGCGAAGAGCCCGTGCCAGACCTGGCTCATGGTCAGAGGCTTGGCGCCGACCGCGATGCTCGCCGTCGCGACGACGACCAGCAGCGCGAGGGCCGCCACCAGGCCGACGGCCTTGGCGGCGGAGCGCCGCCGCTGCCGTGGGACCCCGGCGGACGGCGGCGCGACGCGCTGCGTGGAGGGAGTGTCTGTGACCACCCGGTTAGGTTAACCTAACCAACCCGCGGCCCCGCTCCCCCGTTCCCCTCCCGCACACGCGATCCCCGACCAGCTCCTCGGGGAGTCCCCCGCCGGCCCTCCGCCCGCCGCGCGCCGACCGTGCGCCGGCCCTCCGCCGGTCAGAGCCCCAGCCGGGCCAGCGCCTTCCCCGCGTCGAGCGAACAGGCCTCCTGCCCGCCGGCCGTCCAAGCCGCCGCACACAGCGCCCGCAGGCCGTCCATCGGCCCGCCGTCGCCGTCCAGCGTCAGCTCCTTCGGACCGGCCACCGCCGTCCAGCCGCCGCACCGGAACCCGTCGCCCTCCGGCGTCACCTCGGGCTGCGGCGCCAGCAGCCCCCGCAGGTCGGCGTCGACGTAGGTGGGCCGGTGTTCCGGCACCGCCGCCAGCAGCCGGGCCCCGTCGGTGACGCCGGTCAGCACCAGCAGCGAGTCCACGTCCCCGTTGAACGCGCCCTCGATGTCGGTGTCCAGACGGTCCCCGACGACCAGCGGCCGCCGCGCGCCGGTCCGCAGCACGGTCTCCCGGTGCATCGGCGGCAGCGGCTTGCCCGCCACCTTCGGCTCCGCGCCCGTGGCCAGCCGCACCACCTCGACCGCCGCCCCGTTCCCGGGCGCGATGCCCCGCGCCGTCGGCACCGTCAGGTCGGTGTTGGACGCGAACCACGGCAGTCCGCGCGCGATGGCGTAGCAGGCCTCCGCGAACCGCCCCCAGGCGATCTCCGGCCCGCCGTACCCCTGGACCACGGCCGCCGGGTCGTCGTCCGCGGACTCGACCGGCACCAGGCCGCGTTCCCGCAGCGCCACCCGCAGCCCCTCGCCGCCGACCACCAGCACCCGTGAGCCCTCCGGCAGCGCCTCGGCCACCAGCCGGGACACCGCCTGCGCCGAGGTGATCACCTCACCGGCCTCGGTCGGTATGCCCAGCTCCGTCAGGTGCCCGGCCACCGTGTCGGGTGTCCGCAGCGCGTTGTTGGTGACGTAGGCGAGGTGCATGCCCGCGTCCCGCGCGACGGCCAGCGAGTCCACCGCGTGCACGATGGCCTCCCCGCCCGCGTACACCACGCCGTCCAGGTCGAGCAGGGCCGTGTCGTAGGCCTCGCGCAGCACCTGCCCGCCGCTGCCCTCGGGCCGGGTCCTGACGGTCTGGCTCATGTCCATCGCTCCTTCTGCGCCGCTGGGGGTCCAGCCCTCTTCCCCCGATGATCCCTCACGCCAGGTGCGCACATACGATGCTCCAATGAGCACAGCAGGTCACCACGGGGAGCAGGAGCGGCACGGACTCGAACTCAGCCCGTTCCGGGGCCTGCGGTACGCGGCCGGCCAGGTCCGCAGCCTGGCCGCCGTCACCTCCCCGCCCTACGACGTGGTGGTCCGCCCCGACGGCCTCCACCACCTGGAGGCACTGGACCCGCACAACATCGTCCGGCTGATCCTCCCGCAGGCCCTCGACCCCGACGAGCGCAACGCGCGCGCCGCCGCGACCCTGCGCCGCTGGCTCGACGACGGCGTGCTGACCGTCGAGGAGGAACCCGCGCTCTACGTCTACGAGCAGCGGGCCGACGACGGCGCGCTGCAGCGCGGCCTGATCGGCGCCCTCCGTCTCTCCGACCCCGACGAGGGTGTGGTCCTCCCCCACGAGGACGTGATGCCGCATGTGGTGGCCGACCGGGCCGCCCTGATGCGGGCGACCTCCGCGAACCTCGAACCACTCCTGCTCTCCTACCGGAGCGACGGCGAGACCTCCGGCGCCGCCGCCGTCGTCGAGGCCGCCGCGGCCCGCGAGCCGCTGCTGTCCACCGTGACCGAGGACGGGGTCACCCACCGCCTGTGGGCCGTCACCGACCCCGCCGAACAGGCCACGGCCCAGGACGACCTGCGCGGCCGGCAGGCGCTCATCGCCGACGGCCACCACCGCTGGGCCACCTACCTCAGGCTCCGCGACTCCCAGCGGCCCTCTCCGGGCCCCTGGGACCACGGACTGGTGCTCCTGGTGGACACCGCCCGCTATCCGCTGCGGGTCCGTGCCATCCACCGGCTGCTGCGCCGGCTGCCGGTCTCCGACGCGCTGGCCGCCCTGACCGGCCTGTTCCGCGTCCGCCGCCTGGACGTCACCCTGCCCGAGGCCCTGGAGCACCTCGCGGCGGCGTCCGCCGAGGGCAACGCCTTCCTGCTCACCGGCGACGGCGCCTTCCACCTCGCCGACCGCCCCGACCCCCACCTGCTCGCCCGCACGGTGCCGTCCGGGCGGCCCGACGCCTGGCGTTCGATGGACGCCACCGTGCTGCACTGCGCATTGCTCGAGCACGTGTGGCACGTCCCTGAGGACTCGCCGGAGCAGATCACCTACATCCACGACGCCGAGGCCACCGTCCGGAAGGCCGAACGGGAGGGCGGCACGGCCGTCCTGCTCAACCCGGTGCGCGAGGACGTGGTCCGCGAGCTGGCCCAGCAGGGCGTCACCGTGCCCCGCAAGTCCACCTCCTTCGGGCCGAAGCCGGCCTCCGGGCTGGTCCTTCGCCTGGTCGGGGAGTGACCTGGGGCGCCGCGTGGAAACGAGAAAGGGCGGGGCCTCTTGGCCCCGCCCTTCCTCATGTCCTCACGCGTCGGGAGACTTGCAGGTCACCCGCCGTCAGACCTGGTCGTCGTCCTCGGACTTCTTCCGCTCGACGCCCTCGCGGTCCTCGTCGCCCTCGTCGCCCTCGTCGCCCTCGTGGCCTTCGTGGCCTTCGTGGCCCTCGGGCACGAAGTCGCCCGCGACGTCGTCGTCCTGGTCCTGCTCGTCACGCTCGACCCCGGTGCGCCGCTCGTCGCGCTCCTCCGCGTCGTCGGCGTCGTCGTCCGCGTCGTCGTCGGCGTAGGGCGCGTCGTCGTCCGCGGCGTAGGGCGCCTCGACGACGGAACCGAGCGCCTGCTCGTCCTCGTCGGCGGCGTCCTCGTCCAGCGCGTCCACGAACTCCACGCCGTCCAGCTCGGCCAGCCGGTCCGAGGCGTCGGTGCTGCCGTCACGGTCGGACTCGACCGCCTTGGCGAACCACTCACGCGCCTCCGACTCGCGCCCGGCCTCGAGCAGCGCGTCCGCGTAGGCGTACCGCAGCCGCGCGGTCCACGGGTGCACGGCGCTGGAGGCCAGCTCGGGGCTCTGCAGCGTCACGATCGCCGCGTCGAGCTGCCCCATGTCACGGCGGGCTCCAGCGGCGACCAGGCGCATCTCGACCTGGCCGGCCTTGTCCAGCCGCTGCACGTCGGGAGCGCCGGCCATGTCGAGGGCCTTCTCGGGACGGCCCATACCGCGCTCGCAGTCGGCCATCACGGGCCACAGTTCCACGTTGCCGGTCATCCGGCGGGCGGCACGGAACTCGGCCAGCGCCTCGGAGTACTTCTGGTTCGCGTAGGCGGCGAAGCCGGCGGCCTCACGCACCGCGGCGACACGCGACGCGAGCCGCAGCGCCACCCGCGAGTAGCCGTAGGCGCCCTCGGGGTCCTCGTCGATCAGCCGGGCGACCATCACCAGGTTGCGCGCGACGTCCTCGGCGAGCGTCTTCGGCAGGCTCTGGAGCTCCTGCTTGACGTCCTTGTCCAGCTCGTCGCCGGTGACCTCCTCGGGGATCGGCAGCCGCTTGATCGGCTCGCGGTCCCGCTCACGCTCCCGCTCCTCGCGGAAACGCCCGCCACCGCCACCACCGGCGCCACCGCGACGGTCGTCCCGGCCGCGGTACCCACCGCGGTCGTCGTCCCGACGGGGGCCACGGTCGTCACGGCGGAAGCCGCCACGGTCGCCACCGCGGTCGTCACGGCCGCGGAAGCCACCGCGGTCGCCGCCGCGGTCATCCCTGCGGAAGCCACCACGGTCGTCGTCGCGGCGCGGGCCACGGTCGTCACGACGGTCGAACCCGCCGCGGTCGCCACCGCGGTCACCGCGATCGTCACGGCGGAAGCCGCCACGGTCGCCCCCACGCTCGCCGCCGCGGTCGCCGCCGCGGTCATCCCTGCGGAAGCCACCACGGTCGTCGTCGCGGCGCGGGCCACGGTCGTCACGACGGAAACCGCCACGGTCGCCACCGCGGTCGTCACGGCGGAAGCCACCCCGGTCGCCGCCACGGTCGTCACGGCCGCGGAAGTCACTCCGCTGGGGCCGCTCGCCACGGCTGTCGTCACGACGGAAACCGCCACGGTCACCGCCGCGGTCGTCACGACCACCGCGGAAACCACCACGATCGTCGTCCCGACGCGGACCACGGTCGTCACGACGGTCGAACCCACCACGGTCG
>NZ_JBHTVQ010000018.1:2105-4378 GCF_042792855.1 Streptomyces sp. NPDC056600 | reverse complement strand
ACCCACCGCGGTCGTCACGGCGGAAGCCCGGCCGGTCACCGCTGTCACGGCGGAACCCGGGACGGTCGCCACCCTCGCGGCGGAAACCGCCACGGTCCCCGCTGCGATCATCCCTGCGGAAGCCACCACGGTCGTCGTCACGACGCGGACCACGGTCGTCACGACGGAAACCGCCACGGTCCCCACCGCGGTCGAACTCGCGGCGCTCACCGCCACGATCGTCACGCCGGAAGCCACCGCGGTCGTCGTCGCGGCGCGGGCCACGGTCGTCACGACGGAAACCGCCACGGTCGCCACCGCGGTCGTCACGGCGGAAGCCCGGCCGGTCACCGCTGTCACGGCGGAACCCGGGACGGTCGCCACCCTCGCGGCGGAAACCGCCACGGTCGCCCCCGCGCTCGCCGCCGCGGTCGTCACGGCCGCGGAAGCCGCCACGGTCACCGCCGCGGTCGTCACGACCGCCGCGGAAACCACCACGGTCGTCGTCGCGACGCGGGCCACGGTCGTCACGACGGTCGAACCCGCCGCGGTCGCCCCCACGGTCACCGCGATCGTCACGGCGGAAGCCACCACGGTCACCGCCACGGTCGTCACGCCGGCCGAAACCGCCGCGGTCGCCGCCGCCCTGGCGCGGACCACGGTCGTCCCTGCGGAAGCCGCCGCGGTCTCCGCGATCACCACCGTCCCGGCGGCGTGGCTCGCGCTCGGGGCGCTCGTCGGGAGAGTTGGTGGACATCGGTGACTCCTAGTCTTCGGTACTGCTAAGCATCGTCGCGCAGTCGGGTTCCCGTACTGCGGCAGAACAAAAAGGGGAAAAACAAAAAGGACCCCCAGCCCCAGCTGAACGCTGGGACCGAGGGTCCTCCAAAAAATTGTTCGGCGGCGTCCTACTCTCCCACAGGGTCCCCCCTGCAGTACCATCGGCGCTGTGAGGCTTAGCTTCCGGGTTCGGAATGTAACCGGGCGTTTCCCTCACGCTATGACCACCGAAACCCTATTGGTTTCGAGCGAACAAGCACACTTTTCAGTTTGAGAGTTCTGCTCTAAGCCGGCAACTGTTCGTTGCCTCAGAACCAACACAGTGGACGCGAGCAACTGAGGACAAGCCCTCGGCCTATTAGTACCAGTCACCTCCACCCGTTACCGGGCTTCCAGATCTGGCCTATCAACCCAGTCGTCTACTGGGAGCCTTACCCCATCAAGTGGGTGGGAGTCCTCATCTCGAAGCAGGCTTCCCGCTTAGATGCTTTCAGCGGTTATCCCTCCCGAACGTAGCCAACCAGCCATGCCCTTGGCAGGACAACTGGCACACCAGAGGTTCGTCCGTCCCGGTCCTCTCGTACTAGGGACAGCCCTTCTCAAGACTCCTACGCGCACAGCGGATAGGGACCGAACTGTCTCACGACGTTCTAAACCCAGCTCGCGTACCGCTTTAATGGGCGAACAGCCCAACCCTTGGGACCGACTCCAGCCCCAGGATGCGACGAGCCGACATCGAGGTGCCAAACCATCCCGTCGATATGGACTCTTGGGGAAGATCAGCCTGTTATCCCCGGGGTACCTTTTATCCGTTGAGCGACGGCGCTTCCACAAGCCACCGCCGGATCACTAGTCCCGACTTTCGTCCCTGCTCGACCCGTCGGTCTCACAGTCAAGCTCCCTTGTGCACTTACACTCAACACCTGATTGCCAACCAGGCTGAGGGAACCTTTGGGCGCCTCCGTTACTCTTTAGGAGGCAACCGCCCCAGTTAAACTACCCATCAGACACTGTCCCTGATCCGGATCACGGACCCAGGTTAGACATCCAGCACGACCAGACTGGTATTTCAACGACGACTCCACCCACACTGGCGTGTGAGCTTCAAAGTCTCCCAGCTATCCTACACAAGCCGAACCGAACACCAATATCAAACTGTAGTAAAGGTCCCGGGGTCTTTCCGTCCTGCTGCGCGAAACGAGCATCTTTACTCGTAGTGCAATTTCACCGGGCCTATGGTTGAGACAGTCGAGAAGTCGTTACGCCATTCGTGCAGGTCGGAACTTACCCGACAAGGAATTTCGCTACCTTAGGATGGTTATAGTTACCACCGCCGTTTACTGGCGCTTAAGTTCTCAGCTTCGCCCCACCGAAATGGAGCTAACCGGTCCCCTTAACGTTCCAGCACCGGGCAGGCGTCAGTCCGTATACATCGCCTTACGGCTTCGCACGGACCTGTGTTTTTAGTAAACAGTCGCTTCTCGCTGGTCTCTGCGGCCACCCCCAGCTCAACG
>NZ_JBHTVQ010000018.1:0-2010 GCF_042792855.1 Streptomyces sp. NPDC056600 | reverse complement strand
GGTGTGCGACGGATTTACCTACCGCACGGCCTACACCCTTACCCCGGGACAACCACCGCCCGGGATGGACTACCTTCCTGCGTCACCCCATCACTCACCTACTACCAGCTCGGGTCACCGGCTCCACCACTCCCCCTCACTCCGAAGAGATCAGGGGCGGCTTCACGGGCTTAGCATCACTGGATTCAATGTTTGGCGCTTCAAAGCGGGTACCGGAATATCAACCGGTTATCCATCGACTACGCCTGTCGGCCTCGCCTTAGGTCCCGACTTACCCTGGGCAGATCAGCTTGACCCAGGAACCCTTGGTCAATCGGCGCAAACGTTTCTCACGTTTGTATCGCTACTCATGCCTGCATTCTCACTCGTGAACCGTCCACAACTCGCTTCCGCGGCTGCTTCACCCGGCACACGACGCTCCCCTACCCATCACGATCCCCGTTGGGGGTATATATCGCAATGACACGACTTCGGCGGTACGCTTGAGCCCCGCTACATTGTCGGCGCGGAATCACTAGACCAGTGAGCTATTACGCACTCTTTCAAGGGTGGCTGCTTCTAAGCCAACCTCCTGGTTGTCTGTGCGACTCCACATCCTTTCCCACTTAGCGTACGCTTAGGGGCCTTAGTCGATGCTCTGGGCTGTTTCCCTCTCGACCATGGAGCTTATCCCCCACAGTCTCACTGCCGCGCTCTCACTTACCGGCATTCGGAGTTTGGCTAAGGTCAGTAACCCGGTAGGGCCCATCGCCTATCCAGTGCTCTACCTCCGGCAAGAAACACACGACGCTGCACCTAAATGCATTTCGGGGAGAACCAGCTATCACGGAGTTTGATTGGCCTTTCACCCCTAACCACAGGTCATCCCCCAGGTTTTCAACCCTGGTGGGTTCGGTCCTCCACGAAGTCTTACCTCCGCTTCAACCTGCCCATGGCTAGATCACTCCGCTTCGGGTCTTGAGCGTGCTACTGAAACGCCCTATTCGGACTCGCTTTCGCTACGGCTTCCCCACACGGGTTAACCTCGCAACACACCGCAAACTCGCAGGCTCATTCTTCAAAAGGCACGCAGTCACGAGATGCAGCAAGCTGCATCCGACGCTCCCACGGCTTGTAGGCACACGGTTTCAGGTACTATTTCACTCCGCTCCCGCGGTACTTTTCACCATTCCCTCACGGTACTATCCGCTATCGGTCACCAGGGAATATTTAGGCTTAGCGGGTGGTCCCGCCAGATTCACACGGGATTTCTCGGGCCCCGTGCTACTTGGGTGTCTCTCAAACGAGCCGCTGACGTTTCGACTACGGGGGTCTTACCCTCTACGCCGGACCTTTCGCATGTCCTTCGTCTACATCAACGGTTTCTGACTCGTCTCACGGCCGGCAGACCGTAAAAGAGAGATCCCACAACCCCCCAAACGCAACCCCTGCCGGGTCTCACACGCCTGAGGTTTAGCCTGATCCAGTTTCGCTCGCCACTACTCCCGGAATCACGGTTGTTTTCTCTTCCTGAGGGTACTGAGATGTTTCACTTCCCCTCGTTCCCTCCACACTGCCTATGTGTTCAGCAGTGGGTGACAGCCCATGACGACTGCCGGGTTTCCCCATTCGGAAACCCCCGGATCAAAGTCTGGTTGACGACTCCCCGGGGACTATCGCGGCCTCCCACGTCCTTCATCGGTTCCTGGTGCCAAGGCATCCACCGTGCGCCCTTAAAAACTTGGCCACAGATGCTCGCGTCCACTGTGCAGTTCTCAAACAACGACCAGCCACCCATCACACACCACCTAAGCGATGCTTTACCGGGGCCGGCACTGAAGGCGACCAGACGGCCGTACCTTCAGATACCCAACAGCGTGCCCGGCCGGCTCACGTCCGGAGATCATGCGTTCCACGCTCTTGCGAGCAGTACTAACAGCATCCGACCCGATTACCGGCCGAGTAGTCAACGTTCCACCCATGAGCAACCAGCATCAGACATTCGCTGATGTACTGGCCTCTGAACCAGGC
>NZ_JBHTVQ010000017.1:0-104997 GCF_042792855.1 Streptomyces sp. NPDC056600 | reverse complement strand
GCGGCGGGCGGAATGCCCGCCGCCCTCCCGCGTTCAGGTTTGCCCCGCCTCTATCCGCCCACCCGGCCAGGGTGACCAGCGGAAGGAGAGTGACCGCATGACCACGCTCAAGGTCAAGGAGATGCTCGACGCCTACCCCTCCGCCCTCGGCGGCGTCGACCGGGAGAAACTCACCGCCTGCATCGAGGAGTGCGTGTCCTGCGGCCAGGTGTGCACGGCGTGCGCGGACGCGTGCCTCTCCGAGGAGATGGTCGACGAGCTCGCCACCTGTATCCGCTCCGACCTGGACTGCGCCGACGTCTGCGGCGCCACGGCCCGCGTCCTGTCCCGGCACACCGGCTCGGACGTCGGCGTCACCCGGGCCATGCTCACCGCGTGCGCCGCGGCATGCCGGGCCTGCGGCGAGGAGTGCGCCCATCACACCCAGCACGACCACTGCCGGGTCTGCGCCGCGGCCTGCCGCTCCTGCGAGGACGCCTGCGAGGCGCTGCTCGCGGCCCTCGGCTGACCGGCCCGTCCGAGCCGGACCCGGAACGCGGAGACCCCCGCCGGAGGTGGAGGGCTCCGGCGGGGGTCGACGAGGGCAGGGCGGGGGCCGACAGGGGCAGGCGGGGAGGCGCCGGCGACGTCCGCGCCGCGGTGGGAAGGCCTCGGACGGCTCAGCCGGCCCGCTGCCACAGGGCGGGCACGTTCGGCGGCTCCCAGCCGCCCTGCGCCTGGTGCTGCTGCAGGCACCGGTAGGTCACGCCGTTGTAGGTGACGCTCGCGCCCGGCTGGTAGACGACGCCGGGCGCCCAGGTGGTGGAACCCGGGTCGGGCGGCGTGGTCGGCGGGGTGGTGGGCGGCGTGGTCGAGCCCGCGGTCTTCAGCGTGAGCCCGTACGAGGAGAGGATCGGGTTGACCGGGTAGTAGTAGGTGGTCCCGCCGGAGGAGCAGTTGCCGCTTCCGCCGGAGGTGACGCCCTGGGCCTGGCTGCCGGAGATGAACGAGCCGCCCGAGTCGCCCGGTTCGGCGCACACCGAGGTGCGCGTCACGCCGGAGACGGTGCCCTCCTGGTAGGTGACGCTGGTGTTGTGCTGCTGCACGGTGCCGCAGCGCCAGCCCGTGGTGGAGCCGGAGCGGCAGATCGACGCACCCACGGCCGCCTGCGTGGAGCCCGCCACCTGGGAGCTGGAACCCACCACGGTCGCGGTCGCCGTCCAGTTCGCGTTGACCGCCACCCACGCCATGTCCCGGCCGGGGAAGGTGGAGCCCTGGAACGTCCCCTGGACGACCTGGTTGTAGCCCGAGGTGGACTGGCCGGCCGTGCCGCAGTGCCCGGCGGTGACGAAGCCCTGGGTTCCGCCCCGGGTCACCGGGAAGCCGATCGAACAGCGGCCCCCGCCGCCCATGTAGTACGCGTCGCCGCCGCGCAGGTCGTAGTAGGTGCGGGGACGTTCCGCGGTACGGACCACCTCGACGGCCGCCGGTTCCACGCCGGCCGCCTCGACCAGCTCGGTGGCCGCGGCCGGGTCGACGGCCTCGACGACGACCTTGTTGCGCTTCGGGTCGACGTAGCGGACCGGGGCGTCCAGGGCCGCCGCGGACGTCCGGGCGGTGCGGTCGAGACGCGCCGCGGCCGCCTCCAGCTCTGCCAGCGAGCGATCCACGACGACGGCCCTGGCGCCCGCCCGCTCGATGACCCGGACGTCGGAGCGGTCGGTGGTGGCCACCGTGAGCGTGCCGGAGTCCGCGCCGCCCACCCAGGAGCCGGCGTGGTCCGCGCCGAGCGCGAGGCGCAGCCGGCCGAGTGTCGCACCGGCCTCGGCCTCGTTGACCAGGCGCTGCTCGGCCTGCTCGGCGGTCAGGCCGAGGTCGCGTCGGAGCGCCTGGAGGAGTCCGGCCGGGGCCCGGTCGGCCCGGAGGGTCTCGGCGGCCGAGGACACGTGCGGTACGGACGGCACGGTCGGCCGGGCGGTCGCGGTGCCGACCAGGCCGGACAGCACCAGCGTGCCGGCGGCGAGCAGCGCCGCCGCGCCGGCGGCCGGGGACATCTTGGGCATGGGGGTCTCCTACAGGTGGGAGGTGGGGCAGGAGCCGTGCGGGGAGTGCGGGAACTGCCGAGACCGTACGGCCGCGTTACATGTCCGCGTCAGCCTCCGGCCGACCCCCTCCCGCGAGGCTATGGATCCGCTCCCCCCTCCCCCACGCGGCACCGAACCCCAGGCTCCGCGCCCGCGCTGCGGGCGCTACAGCTAGGCCGCGCCCCCCGCGGCGCGGGCCTTCGCGTCGGCGTGGGCGTCGCGCGCCTGTGTGACGACCAGGTCGACGGCCGCGGCCGGCTGCGCGGCGCCCTGCCACGCCAGCAGGTGCCGCCAGGTCAGCGGGGTCCCCGCGAGCGGCCGGGTCACGATCCCCGGGGTCGGCGGGAAGGTCGCCCGCGCCAGCCCCAGCGCCCGTCCGACCTGCACCAGGTGCACGACCGACGAGGTGTCCGTCTCGAAGAGGCTCCGCGGGGTGAACCCGGCGCGGGTACAGGCCGCGGAGAAGCAGTCCGCGAAGCAGCCGTCCCCCGGCACCGCTCCCCAGTCCTCTCCGGCGAGCTCGGCCAGGTCGATCTCCGGACGGGCCACCAGCGCATGGCCGGCCGGCAGCATCACGTGCACGGCGTCCACGGCGATCTCCCGCCAGGACACCTGCGGCGCCGCGGGCGGATGCGCGGACCCGCAGACCCCGACGAGCGCGAAGTCGATCCTCCCTTCGGCGACCAGCGTTGCCAGCTCCCGCTCCGACCAGGTGGTGGTGGTCGTCACCGGTACGCCGGGCGCCGCGTCGGACAGCCGGGCGAGCAGACCGCCCAGCAGCGGGCCGTGCGTCCCGCCCAGCCGGAACCGCCGAGCCCCGGATCCCGTACGGGCGAACAACGCGGCCTCCTGCTGGAGTTCGGTCACCGCCGGCAGAACCACCCGGGTCCTCGCCAGCACCAGCTCGCCCAGCGGCGTGGCCCGCACCCCGAACCGCCCGCGTTCGAACAAGGTCCCGCCCAGCGTGCGCTCGATCCGCTTCAGCTGCGCGCTCAGCGTCGGCTGGGACAGTCCCAGCGCCGTCGCCGCACGGGTCAGACTGCCCGCGTCGGCGATCTCCCTGATCACTCTCAGATGCCGCAACTCCAGCTCCATGCACGGAGCTTGGTTCCTGTACGGGACGGACGCAAGGACCTCGGACGGCGCAGCAAGGCGCCCCCGCCGGAGGGATGGAGGAACTCCGGCGGGGGCGTGTCACCGGCGGGCGGCGCGGGGTGAAGAGTTGCCCGCCGGAGCCGGTTCCCCTGTCACGGGGACAGGAGGGACGTGGGCCGGTGAAGGCCCGTGGGTGGGTCAGTCGTTGCGGCCGCCGGCGAGCTCCTCGCGCACCGCCCAGTAGGACGGCTTCGGGGCGTAGTTCTCGTCGTAGATGTTGGCCGAGCCCTCACCGTCGAACACGCCGGGCACCCAGGAGTACTGGTCGGCGAAGCCCCAGATGGTGAACGAGGTGCACTTCTTCTGGTCGAGGCAGGCGTCCAGCATGCGAGCGAAGTACTCGGCCTGCCGGTTGAGCTTGGTCTCGTCCATCGGCATCACGCCGCGCACGTCGACCTCGGTGAAGGAGGACTCCACACCGATGTCGGCGAAGCGCTTCAGGTTGGCCGGGATGTCGCCCGGGAACCCGTAGAAGGTGCTCAGGTGACCCTGGATGCCGAAGCCGTCCACCTTGACGCCCTGGGCGCGCAGGTCCTTCACCAGGTTGTAGTAGGCGGTCGACTTCGCGTTGACGCCCTCGACGTTGTAGTCGTTGACGTACAGCTTCGCGTGCGGGTCGGCCTGATGGGCCCAGCGGAAGGCGTCGGCGATGTAGGACGGGCCGAGCTGCTGGTACCAGAGCGACTGGCGGTAGCTGCCGTCCTCCTCGAAGACCTCGTTGACGACGTCCCACTGGTAGAGCTTGCCCTTGTAGTGCTTGGCCACCGTGGTGATGTGCTCACGCAGGATCTGGCGCAGCTCGTCCTTGGAGATCGAGCCGTCGGCCACGCCCGAGGTCAGCCAGCCCGGGAGCTGGTTGTGCCACAGGAGGGTGTGACCGCGGACCGCCTGGCCGTTGGAGCGGGCGAAGTCCACCAGGGCGTCGCCCTGGGTGAAGTCGTAGACCCCGCGCTGCGGCTGGAGGGTCTCCCACTTCATCACGTTCTCGGCGGTGACCGAGCTGAACTCGCGGGCCGTGATCTTGCGGTAGGTCGTGTCCTCGGCGAGGGCGTCCATGTTGACCGCGGTGCCGAAGAGCAGGTGGTCGCGGTTGGCCAGGGCCTTCAGCGGAGCACCCTTGGGGTGGTGGTACGCGCCCGCAGGAGCGGCCTGCGCGGAGGTGACGGCGCCGGTGAACAGCAGCGCCCCGCTCGCCATGACGGCTGCGGCAGCACGGAGGTGCTTCATTGCGGTCCTCTCGATGGTGCTTGATGTCGGTGGAACGTGCGGCACCCGCGCCGGACGGCGGTGGTGCCGAGGACGGCGGCCCCCGGCGGGGGCGGTGCTGCCCGCCGGCAGCACTGCCCCCGCCGACGGTGACGCCGGGATCGCCGGGCCGCTGGACGCGGCCGGGCTGTGGTGGTGTGGGGGGAAGAGGCGCCGGACCTCCCCAGGTCGGCGCCTCTGGTCTCAGCGGACCCGGCGGCTCTCCACCGGTCCGAGGTAGGTCGTCGGCAGCGAACCGGTGTCGACGATCAGGCGCTGCAGGACGACGGTCGGGTCGACCATCCAGAACCGCAGCTTGTGGGTGCCCGCCGAAAGCGTGTGCTTCGTGGGCGTCCGGTTCACGTTGTCGGAGGTGTTGCGCTCCCACCGCTTGTTCATGCCGCCGTCGTCCGCACCGGTCGCGGCGGTGATGTCGACGGTCTTCGGGGCGTCGCCGTCGAACGAGACCGCGTACCGCAGGCCCGTGCCGGGGAGGGTCGGGTTGCGCGGCGACAGGTAGGCCCAGACGGTGACCTCGCCCGGCGTCAGGACCGTCACGTCGTACTCGAGGTACGGACCGCTGCCCGGGGTCTGGGTGGGAGCCGTCACCGGGGCCGGGGTCATGCCCGCGGAGCTGCGGCCGATGCGGTCGATCCGCAGCCACCCGGCGTCCTTGGTGCTCACGGCACGGCTGTGGTGCTCGGCGTCGATCGCGATGTAACCGCCCGCCTCCACGAAGCCCTTGAGACCCCGCGCCGAGGTGTGGTCGGCGACCGCCTTCACGGTGACGGTGCCGCCGGCGCCCTCCACGGTGAGCTCGGCCTCGCTGCGCCCGGCCGGCGCGCGGTTCCAGTCCACCGACACCGTCAGCCGGACCTGCGTGCCGACCGTGCCACGGGTGCGCTCCACGCGCAGCCACGGCGCGGAGGAGGTGACGGTGTAGGCGAAGGACCGGGTGCCCCGGTTGAAGATCTCGACGAAGGCGTCGTCACCGGTGCGGTACGGGCTGAACTCGGGGAGGACGGCCTCCGTCTCCGCCGCCGGCCACCACTTCTCCGAGCCGGAGACGGCGACACCCATCTCGGCGGTGTCGGGGACCTCGATGCGCTTGACCGCGGGGAAGAGCACGTCCTTGATCGCGACGTTGTTCACCTCGGGCTGCTGCCACGGCGCGTTGCTGCCGTACCGCTCGATGTCGCCGTAGTCGATGTGCGGCTGGAGCTGGAAGCCCTTCCACTTGCCGTCCGCGATCTGCGTGTTGAAGACGTCCTGCAGGCGGAAGTCCTCCTGCAGGCCCGCCTCGGCACGGTCGGCGAGGGCGTTGGTGGCCGCGCGGCCCTGGCCGGCGTAGTGGATGTTGGTGAACTCCGCCTCGCGCAGGTCGTAGACGTTGGCGGTGGCGAGGACGTTGTAGCCGACCAGCTCGAACCAGGCGTCCTGGGCGGAGGCGGGCAGCTTGCGCCCGATCCGCGCCGTCTCCTTGGCGAGCTCCCGCCAGTCCTGCGTGACGCGCTCCAGCTCGCCCCAGTAGAACGGGGTCTGCTTGTCGTCGTAGACGACCGCGGAGTTGTCGGTGGCCAGGTCCTTGGTGGGGTCGAGCGTGATGCGCCGGTTGAGCAGTTCCGGCTTGCGGAGCTGCTGCAGGTGGGCGTAGCGCGACAGCACCGCGGCGATGGCCTCGGCGTGCTCCTTGCCGAAGTGCAGCTCGGCGTAGTCCCGCTCCCACTCCCCGATCTCGTCGAGCTCCCAGCGGCTGGGGCTCCAGGCGTAGTCGAGGAAGAACTGCGTGGGCAGCTCGTTGCCCTTCAGGTCGCCGACGTTGACGACCCACAGACCGTGGTTGCCGTAGGAGACGGCCTGGTGGAGCTGGTCCCACATGTTCGGCAGGGACGTGGTGTCGACCCACTTGTAGTTGCGGCCGCCGCCCACGTAGTCGAAGTGGTAGTACACGCCGTAGTTGCCCGAGCGGTACGGCTCGGCCGGGTCCGGGTGCTTGCGGATGTTGCCCCAGTTGTCGTCGCAGAACACCACCGTGACGTCGTCGGGGGCGCGCAGGCCCTTGGCCCAGTACCGCTGGACCTCCTTGTAGAGCGTCCACACCTGCGGCACCGCGGTCTCGGAGCCCAGGATCTCCTTGATGATCCCGCGCTGGGTGCTGATGATCTCGTGCATCAGCTCGATGCCGTCGCCGTCGGGCAGGCTGACGTCGCCGTTGCCGCGCATGCCGAGGGTGACCACACCCTCGTAGCCCTGCTCCTTCATGCGCTTGATGCCGTCGCGCCAGTACGCCTCGATGGCGGCGCGGTTGCGGCGGAAGGACCACTCGCCGGTGCCGCCGTACGGGTCGGAGCCGGGGGTGGTGATGTTGCCCGCGGAGTCGCGGACGGCCGCCTTGGCGTGGCGGTTCCACTCCTCGATGCCGCGCATCATCGGGGCCTCGTGCGAGGTGCCCATGACCACGCCGTAGGCGGTGGCGCGGGCGTGGTTCTCCGGGTCGTCCTCGGCGAACGCCCGGCCCCACACGGCCGGCCACAGGTAGTTGCCCTTCAGGCGGAGCAGGACCTCGAAGACCTTCTCCCAGAACGCGGCGTTGAAGCCGCCGTCGAAGCCCGGGGCCTTGCCCGGACCGAAGAACTGGGGCGCCCAGGTGCCGAGGTTCGGGTTCTCGTCGTTGATGAAGACACCACGGAACTTGACCTTCGGGGTGCCCTGCGTCCAGGAACCGGCCTTGACGTAGATCTCGCGGCGCTGCACCGGCACGACGTCGTCCCACCAGTACCAGGGGGAGACGCCGATGCCGCGGCTGACGTCGTAGGCGCCGAAGATGGCACCGCGCTGGTCGCTGCCCACGATCACCAGGGCGCGGTCGACGCCGGGCATCGGGCGCTCGACCACCGTCTGCTGGGAGGTCTCCCACTTCCCCCGGATGCGGGAGACGTCCAGCTTCCCGGACGCGACGAGCTTGTCCACCAGCTCGCTGCGGCCGAGCGTGCCGACGATGACGACCTCACGGGCCGACCCCGCGTGGGAAGCCGGCTTCACACCGCTGACCCGCTCGACGTCGGCGCGCAGGTCCGCGGCGACACGGACCACGCCCGCGAAGTCGTCGGCGTCCACGATCACCGGGGCGGCGTGTCCCTTGCGCACCAGCGGGAAGGCGCCGGCCTCCGGCTGGAACGTGATGTACGCGCCCGAGTCGGTGCGGCGCGGCCCCCCTCCGGCCGCGCCGCGGTCCGCCTCACCCTGGGCCGCGTACCCGGTACCGGCCCCACCGCCGACAAGGGGGAGGGCCACCAGGCCCGCGGCCGCTCCTGTTCCCAGAACCGACCTACGGCTGACGTTCCCGCGCATGGCTCACCCACTTCTCGGCTGAATTTGGTAACCGGCCTGACAAATGTTGGGGCAGGGACGGGAGCACGACAACGGGTCGGGAGCAACGAAAACTTTCGATACGCGAACACGACCGGGAAGATCCGGAAATCGCAGGCGGAAACGACCGCACGGGCGCCTTCCCGTCAGGGCACGGCGAGCTCGGGTTTTCGAAATCGGCCACGAGGCGGCGCGAAAGTCGCGGGATTTCTTCCGCAACGTGACGCAACGCCTGCGGGCGTGCCGCAAACCGGCCGTGACCTGGGACGATCGCGGTATCCGGAGCCACTGCGGCACCCCTGGTCCTCAGCGGAAGCGCGTGAAACGGGGAGCCGGGAACTTGGCGAAAACGATGCACCCGCGCGCGCCGGCCGCGGGAGGGAGGACGGCAGCGAGGGCGGCGGGGAGCGGGCTGAAAGGCTCCTCGGCAGCGACGCGCAACGCTCCCCGGGCGCGGCTGAGAACCGCCGACGGCCGGGACGGGGCCCTCGGGGACCCCAGGAGGGCCGGAGAGCCTGTGAGGGCCCACGAGAGGGGCCGGGGCAACGGAGCGGGAACAGGTACGGGAACGGGAACGGGAACGCCGAAGGGCCCGCACGACGTGATGTCGTGCGGGCCCTCCTTGAGCCACAAGAGCTCAGGTCATCGAGTGACCGTCAGGCAAGGGAACTTACTTGACGATCTTGGTGACCTGGCCGGCGCCCACGGTACGACCACCCTCACGGATGGCGAACTTCAGGCCCTCCTCCATGGCGATGGGCTGGATGAGGTCCACCTTCATCTCGGTGTTGTCACCCGGCATGACCATCTCGGTGCCCTCGGGGAGGGTCACGACGCCGGTCACGTCCGTCGTACGGAAGTAGAACTGCGGGCGGTAGTTGTTGAAGAACGGGGTGTGGCGACCACCCTCGTCCTTGCCGAGGATGTAGGCCTGGGCCTCGAACTCGGTGTGCGGGGTGACCGAACCCGGCTTGATGATGACCTGGCCGCGCTCGACGTCCTCGCGCTTGATGCCACGGAGGAGCAGACCGACGTTCTCACCGGCCTGGCCCTCGTCGAGCAGCTTGCGGAACATCTCGATACCGGTGACCGTGGTGGTGGTCTTCTCGGTCTTGATGCCGATGATGTCGACGGTCTCGTTGACCTTCAGGACACCACGCTCGATACGGCCGGTGACGACCGTACCGCGACCGGTGATCGTGAAGACGTCCTCGATCGGCATGAGGAACGGCTTGTCGACGTCGCGCTCCGGCTGCGGGATCGCGGTGTCGACGGCCTTCATGAGCTCGAGAACCGAGTCGGCCCACTTCTGGTCGCCCTCGAGCGCCTTCAGAGCGGAGACCTTGACGACCGGAACGTCGTCGCCCGGGAACTCGTACTCGGTGAGGAGCTCACGGACCTCGAGCTCGACGAGCTCCAGGATCTCCTCGTCGTCCACCATGTCGGCCTTGTTCAGGGCGACGACGATGTACGGAACGCCGACCTGGCGGGCCAGGAGCACGTGCTCCTTGGTCTGCGGCATCGGGCCGTCGGTCGCGGCGACCACCAGGATCGCGCCGTCCATCTGGGCGGCACCGGTGATCATGTTCTTGATGTAGTCCGCGTGACCGGGGCAGTCGACGTGGGCGTAGTGACGGTCTTCCGTCTGGTACTCGACGTGCGCGATGGAGATGGTGATACCGCGCTGGCGCTCCTCAGGAGCCTTGTCGATGTTGTCGAACGCGGTGGCCTCGTTCAGGTCCGGGTACGCGTCGTGCAGCACCTTGGTAATGGCGGCCGTGAGGGTCGTCTTACCGTGGTCGATGTGACCGATGGTGCCGATGTTGACGTGCGGCTTAGTCCGCTCGAACTTCGCCTTCGCCACTGGGGTCCTCCTGGGAGTGGTTCTGAACGCCTTGCTTCATCGGCGCCAGGTGATCTTTGCTGGAATGCCCGGCCCCTCGGGGCACCCCGGCACGTTCCTCTCGGTTCGCGCCGGAATGCCCCTGGAGGCACGGAGTCAAGCCTAAAGCGTGGAACTCGGTGGAGTTACTCGCCCTTGGCCTTCGCGATGATCTCCTCGGCGACGTTCCGCGGAACCTCGGCGTAGGAGTCGAACTGCATCGAGTAGCTCGCGCGACCCGACGTCTTGCTGCGGAGGTCGCCGACGTAGCCGAACATCTCCGACAGCGGGACCAGGCCCTTCACGACGCGGGCGCCGGCGCGCTCCTCCATGGCCTGAATCTGACCACGGCGGGAGTTGATGTCGCCGATGACCTCGCCCATGTAGTCCTCGGGCGTGGTGACCTCGACGGCCATCATCGGCTCGAGCAGCACGGGGCTGGCCTTGCGTGCGGCCTCCTTGAAGGCCTGCGAACCCGCGATCTTGAACGCGAGCTCGGAGGAGTCGACCTCGTGGTAGCCACCGTCGAGGAGGATGACACGCACGCCGGTCATCTCGTAACCGGCGAGGATGCCGAACTGCATGGCCTCCTGCGCACCGGCGTCCACCGAAGGGATGTACTCCTTCGGGATGCGGCCACCGGTGACCTTGTTCACGAACTCGTACGACGCCTCGCCGCCCTCGATGGGCTCGATCGCGATCTGCACCTTGGCGAACTGACCGGTACCACCGGTCTGCTTCTTGTGGGTGTAGTCCACGCGCTCGACGGCCTTGCGGATCGTCTCACGGTACGCGACCTGCGGCTTGCCGACGTTGGCCTCGACCTTGAACTCACGGCGCATACGGTCGACCAGCACCTCGAGGTGCAGCTCGCCCATACCACCGATGATGGTCTGGCCGGTCTCCTCGTCCGAGTGAACCTGGAAGGAGGGGTCCTCCTCCGCGAGACGCTGGATGGCGACACCCAGCTTCTCCTGGTCACCCTTGGACTTGGGCTCGATGGCGACCTGGATCACCGGCGCCGGGAAGTCCATGGACTCCAGGATGACCGGGGCCTTGTCGTCCGACAGCGTCTCACCGGTCGTGGTCTGCTTGAGACCCATGACGGCGATGATGTCGCCGGCGCCCACCGAGTCGATCTCCTCACGCTTGTTCGCGTGCATGCGGTAGATCTTGCCGATGCGCTCCTTCTTGCCCTTCACGGAGTTCAGCACCGAAGAGCCGGACTCCAGGCGGCCCGAGTACACCCGGACGAAGGTGAGCTTGCCGAGGTGCGGGTCGCTCATGATCTTGAAGGCGAGGGCCGCCAGCGGCTCGTCGTCGGACGGCTTCCGCTTGACGACGGTCTCGGCGTCCTTCGGGTCCGTGCCCTCGATCGCCTCGATGTCGACCGGCGACGGCAGGTAGCGCACGACGGCGTCGAGCAGGGGCTGAACACCCTTGTTCTTGAACGCGGTGCCGCAGAACACGGGGGTGACGGTGGTGCCGCCGCCCTTGCCGGACGCGATGGTGATACGACGGATCGCCGCGTAGAGCTGCTCCTCGGTGGGCTCGGTGCCCTCGAGGTACATCTCCATCAGCTCTTCGTCGTTCTCCGCGACGTCCTCGACCAGCTTGGCGCGGTACTCCTCGGCCTGCTCCTGCAGGTCGGCCGGGATGTCGACGACGTCGTACATCTCGCCCTTGGTGGCCTCGGGCGAGTAGACGAGGGCCTTCATGCGGACCAGGTCGACGACGCCGACGAAGTCGGCCTCGGCGCCGATCGGCAGCTGCATCACGATCGGCTGGGCGCCCAGGCGGTTGACGATCATGTCAACGCAGCGGAAGAAGTCCGCGCCGGTACGGTCCAGCTTGTTCACGAAGCAGATACGCGGAACGCCGTAACGGTCGGCCTGACGCCACACCGTCTCGGACTGGGGCTCCACGCCGGCGACGCCGTCGAACACCGTCACGGCACCGTCGAGCACGCGCAGGGAGCGCTCCACCTCGACGGTGAAGTCGACGTGACCCGGGGTGTCGATGATGTTGATGGTGTGGTCGACGTCTTCCAGCGGCCAGTGACAGGTGGTGGCAGCAGAGGTGATCGTGATGCCACGCTCCTGCTCCTGCTCCATCCAGTCCATGGTCGCGGCGCCGTCGTGGACCTCACCGATCTTGTAGCTGACGCCGGTGTAGAACAGGATCCGCTCGGTGGTGGTCGTCTTGCCCGCGTCGATGTGGGCCATGATCCCGATGTTGCGGACCTTGGCCAGGTCAAGCGAAGTGGTAGCCATAAGGCTTCAGTCTTCTCTCGGTCTCGATGGGGTCTGCGACTACCAGCGGTAGTGCGCGAAGGCCTTGTTGGACTCGGCCATCTTGTGCGTGTCCTCGCGCTTCTTGACGGCCGCACCGAGGCCGTTCGAGGCGTCGAGAAGCTCGTTGAGCAGACGCTCGGTCATCGTCTTCTCGCGACGGGCGCGGGAGTAACCGACCAGCCAGCGCAGGGCCAGCGTGTTGGCGCGACCGGGCTTGACCTCGATCGGCACCTGGTAGGTCGCGCCACCGACACGGCGGGACTTGACCTCGAGGGTCGGCTTGATGTTCTCGAGAGCGCGCTTCAGCGTGATGACCGGGTCGTTGCCGGTCTTCTCGCGAAGGCCCTCCATGGCGCCGTAGACGATGCGCTCGGCGGTGGAGCGCTTGCCGTTCAGCAGCACCTTGTTGATCAGGGAGGTCACCAGAGGAGAACCGTAGACCGGGTCGATGATGACCGGGCGCTTCGGGGCGGGGCCCTTACGAGGCATTCTTACTTCTCCTTCTTGGCGCCGTAGCGGCTGCGGGCCTGCTTGCGGTTCTTGACACCCTGGGTGTCGAGGGAACCGCGGATGATCTTGTAACGAACACCGGGCAGGTCCTTCACACGGCCGCCGCGCACGAGCACGATCGAGTGCTCCTGCAGGTTGTGTCCCTCACCCGGAATGTAAGCAGTGACCTCGATACCGCTGGTCAGACGCACACGCGCGACCTTACGCAGGGCCGAGTTCGGCTTCTTCGGGGTGGTCGTGAACACACGCGTGCAGACGCCACGGCGCTGAGGGGAACCCTCGAGTGCGGGCGTCTTGTTCTTCTCGACCTTGTCCTGCCGGCCCTTCCGGACCAGCTGCTGGATCGTAGGCACTACTTCTCCGGTTTCTGTGTGCCGAATGGTGAAGCTAACCTGGAACATCGCCGACCCACGCGGTCGGGTGTGTCGAATCCCGCGGACCTACGCCGTCAGGCGGAGAACTGCACGGATCACGGTGGCCGATGCGGACTCCCCTTGCGGTGGAAAGGCACGCAAGGAGGCCAGGGCACACCCCAGGCACAAGGTCTGAGCGTACCTACCGCATACGCCGTGGTCAAAACAAATGCCCTGGGGCTGGCCAGGGCCCCGCCGCGGTGTCGCCCCCCGCCGGTCCGGCGCGGTCCGGCGGCGCCCTCGCCGCCGCCCCGCGCGCGCCCGGCGGACGGAGCGGAGGCCACCCCTGCGGGCGACGGCGAGAACGCACGATCGAACACCGGCGCATCTGTTGATACGCACGGCAGAGGGAATGAGAGGCGCAGGGACACCCCCGCAAGGACACGAGCGAAGGGAACTGCACCATGGCCTCACCTCTGACCGCCGACGCCCTCGTCAGAGCACTACGGAACGAAGGCGTGAAGGTGGTCGAGCACTCCGGCTGGCGTACCAACAACCGGAACGCGAAGGGAGCATGGGGCCCGGTCAACGGCGTGATGATCCACCACACGGTGACCTCCGGCACCGACGCGACCGTCCGGCTGTGCTTCGAGGGCCGCTCGGACCTCCCCGGCCCCCTCTGCCACGGCGTGATCGCCAAGGACGGCACCGTCCACCTGGTCGGCAACGGGCGCGCCAACCACGCCGGACTGGGCGACGACGACGTGCTGCGCGCCGTGGTCGCCGAATCGGCGGCGCTGCCGGCGCCCAACGAGAACAACACCGACGGCAACGCCCGCTTCTACGGGTTCGAATGCGTCAATCTCGGCGACGGCAAGGATCCCTGGCCCGCCGCCCAGTTGGAGGCGATAGAGGCGGCCGCGGCGGCGATCTGCCGCGCCCACCGGTGGAGCGCGCGTTCGGTGATCGGCCACAAGGAGTGGACCAACACCAAGATCGATCCCCGCGGCTTCTCCATGGCCGGCATGCGGGAGCGCATCGCCTCCCGGCTCGGCCAGGCGGCCCCGACCCCGCCCGCGCAGCCCGTGGTGGACCTCTCGCGGCTCGTGACGGCCGCACGGACCGACCCGGACGCCTCGGGCACGCCCGTCACCTACGAGGGCGTGAAGACCGTGGAGCGGGCCCTGGTGGCCGAGGGGCTGCTCACCGCGGCGTACGCCGACGGCCACTACGGCACGCAGACCGTGACCGCCTACGCCGCCTGGCAGCGGCGCTGCGGCTACTCGGGCGCCGACGCGGACGGCATCCCGGGCATGTCCACGCTGAGCCGGCTGGGCGCGGAGCACGGGTTCACCGTCCAGGCGTGACGCGCGGCCCCGCCGCACCGGAGTAGCGCACGGGTCCGCCCGTGACGCGGCCACCCCCCACCGCCGCCCCGCACCACTCCCCCGCCGCGGCACCGCACGCGCCGCCACCCCGCGACGCCCGGCTCACCGCGCCGACCAGGCCACGGCGACGCCCGGCTCACCATGCCGGTCGGTTCACCGCGCCGACCAGGCCACCGCGCCGATCAGCGCCACCAGCCAGTACACGCTCCACCCGGCGATCCATATCCACCCCAGCACCAGCCCAGCCACCGCGCAGCCGTCGCCCTGCTGGCCCGAGGCGCGGATCTCCGCCCGCGCCTGGTGCCCCAGCACCACCGCCGGGATGCTGGTCAGCCCCGCCGACATCACCGCCAGGATGCCGAGGACCATCGCGGCTGTCGCCCTGCCGTTGGTCGTGCCCGGGTAGGGGGCCGCTCCGAGGACCGGCGGAGGCGCGCCGAAGGAGCCCCGCACGGGCGGCGGCCCGTAGGAGGGCGCCGCGGGCGGGGCGGAGACGGGCCCCTGCGGCAGATCGGCGACCAGGCCGGACAGCTCCGCCTGGGTGCGGGCCGCGTAGGCCCGCGCCACCCGCTGCTCGAACTCGGTCTTGCCGAGCCGCCCCTCGGCGTACCCGGCGCGGAGCACGTCGACCGCGCGCTCGCGGTCGGCCGTCGACGCCAGCATCGGACTGCCACCCGCGTACGGGGACCAGGGCTGCATGGACATATCGGCACCACCCCTCTCCTTGCACGGTAAAACGCCCGCCACCGGGCCCGCGGTTCCCTCCCCGCCCGGATTCCCCCGTCCGGCCCACCCCCGGGACATGCCGAAGGGCGGCCACCCCCACGCAGGTGACCGCCCTCAGGTCACGCGGACCTACCGCTCAGCGCGGCTCGCTCACTGGTTGTACGGACCGTAGTCGTAGTCCTCCAGCGGCACCGCCTGGCCGGAGCCGGCGCCGAACGGCGAGTAGTCCATGTCGTCGTAGCCCACCGCCGAGTACATGGCGGCCTTGGCCTCCTCGGTCGGCTCGACCCGGATGTTGCGGTAGCGGGACAGACCCGTACCGGCCGGGATGAGCTTACCGATGATGACGTTCTCCTTGAGGCCGATCAGGGAGTCGGACTTGGCGTTGATCGCCGCGTCCGTCAGGACCCTGGTCGTCTCCTGGAAGGACGCCGCCGACAGCCACGACTCGGTCGCCAGCGAGGCCTTGGTGATACCCATCAGCTGCGGACGGCCGGAGGCCGGGTGGCCGCCTTCCTGGACCACACGACGGTTCTCGGTCTCGAACTTCGAGCGCTCCACCAGCTCGCCCGGCAGCAGCTCCGCGTCGCCGGACTCGATGATCGTCACGCGGCGCAGCATCTGCCGGATGATGATCTCGATGTGCTTGTCGTGGATCGACACGCCCTGCGAGTTGTAGACCTTCTGGACCTCGCCGACCAGGTGCACCTGGACCGCACGCTGGCCGAGGATGCGCAGCACGTCGTGCGGGTTGGTGGCACCCATGGTCAGCTGCTGGCCGACCTGGACCGGGTCGCCCTCGGACACCAGGACCTTGGCGCGCTTGGAGATGGGGTAGGGCATCTCGTCGCTGCCGTCGTCCGGGGTGACGACGATCTTCTTGGTCTTCTCGGTCTCCTCGATCCGCACGCGGCCGGCGGCCTCGGAGATCGGGGCGACGCCCTTCGGGGTACGGGCCTCGAAGAGCTCGACGACACGCGGCAGACCCTGGGTGATGTCGTCACCGGCCACACCACCGGTGTGGAAGGTACGCATCGTCAGCTGGGTGCCGGGCTCACCGATGGACTGGGCGGCGATGATGCCGACCGCCTCACCGATGTCGACCAGCTTGCCGGTGGCCAGCGAGCGGCCGTAGCACATGGCGCAGGTGCCGACGGCGGACTCACAGGTCAGGACCGAGCGGGTCTTGACCTCCTCCACGCCGGCGCGGACCAGCTGCTCGATGAGGACGTCACCGAGGTCGACGCCCGCCGGGGCGAGCACCTTGCCGTCGACGACGATGTCCTCGGCGAGGCAGCGTGCGTAGACCGAGGTCTCCACGTTGCCGACCTTGGCGAAGACGCCCGCCTCGTCGCGCTCGGCGATCTTCAGCTTGAGGCCGCGCTCGGTGCCGCAGTCCTCCTCGCGGATGATCACGTCCTGCGAGACGTCCACCAGACGACGGGTGAGGTAACCCGAGTCGGCGGTACGCAGAGCGGTGTCCGCCAGACCCTTACGGGCGCCGTGGGTGGAGATGAAGTACTCCAGCACGGACAGGCCCTCACGGAACGAGGCCTTGATGGGACGCGGGATCGTCTCGTTCTTGGCGTTGGACACCAGGCCACGCATACCGGCGATCTGACGCATCTGCATCATGTTGCCTCGTGCGCCCGAGTTCACCATCATCGAGACCGGGTTGACCTTCGGGAAGTTCTCGTTCATGGCCTCGGCGACCTTGTTGGTCGCCTCGGTCCAGATCCCGATGAGCTCGTTGGTGCGCTCTTCCTTGGTGATCAGACCGCGCTCGTACTGCTTCTGGACCTTCTCGTCCTTGGCCTCGTACGAAGCGACGATCTCCTTCTTCGCGTCCGGGACGACGATGTCGGAGATGGCCACGGTGACACCGGAACGGGTCGCCCAGTAGAAACCGGCCGACTTCAGGTTGTCGAGCGTCGCCGCCACGATCACCTTGGGGTAGCGCTCGGCGAGGTCGTTGACGATCTCGGAGAGCTGCTTCTTGCCCACCTCTTCGTCGACGAAGGGGTAGTCCTCGGGCAGCAGCTCGTTGAAGAGCGCGCGGCCCAGCGTGGTGTGCAGACGGAACGAGTCCCCCTGCTGCCACTCCGGCTCGCCCTCCTCGCGGGCCGGCGGGGTCCAGCCGCGGGGCGGCATGGTGCCCACCGGGAAGCGGATGTCCACCTCGGCCTGGAGCGAGAGCTCACCGGCGTCGAAGGCCATGATCGCCTCGGCGACGGACGCGAACGAGCGGCCCTCGCCCTTGGGCCCGCGGCCCTCGGCGTCCGTGGTGAGGAAGAACAGACCGAGGACCATGTCCTGGGTCGGCATCGTCACCGGACGGCCGTCGGCGGGCTTGAGGATGTTGTTCGAGGAGAGCATCAGGATGCGCGCCTCGGCCTGCGCCTCCGCGGAGAGCGGCAGGTGGACGGCCATCTGGTCACCGTCGAAGTCCGCGTTGAACGCGGTGCAGACGAGCGGGTGGATCTGGATGGCCTTGCCCTCGACCAACTGCGGCTCGAAGGCCTGGATGCCGAGGCGGTGCAGCGTGGGCGCACGGTTCAGCAGGACCGGGTGCTCCGCGATGACCTCTTCGAGCACGTCGTACACGACCGTGCGGCCGCGCTCGACCATGCGCTTGGCGCTCTTGATGTTCTGCGCGTGGTTCAGGTCGACCAGGCGCTTCATCACGAACGGCTTGAAGAGCTCCAGCGCCATCGCCTTCGGCAGACCGCACTGGTGCAGCTTCAGCTGCGGACCGACGACGATCACGGAACGCGCGGAGTAGTCCACACGCTTGCCGAGCAGGTTCTGACGGAAACGGCCCTGCTTGCCCTTGAGCATGTCGCTCAGGGACTTCAGCGGACGGTTGCCCGGACCGGTGACCGGCCGGCCACGACGGCCGTTGTCGAACAGCGCGTCCACGGCCTCCTGGAGCATGCGCTTCTCGTTGTTCACGATGATCTCGGGCGCGCCGAGGTCGAGAAGCCGCTTCAGGCGGTTGTTGCGGTTGATGACGCGGCGGTACAGGTCGTTCAGGTCGGAGGTCGCGAAGCGGCCACCGTCCAGCTGCACCATCGGACGCAGGTCCGGCGGGATGACCGGCACGCAGTCGAGCACCATGCCCTTGGGGCTGTTGCTGGTCTGCAGGAACGCGGAGACGACCTTGAGGCGCTTGAGCGCACGGGTCTTCTTCTGGCCCTTGCCGGTGCGGATGATCTCGCGGAGCTTCTCGGCCTCCTCCTCGAGGTCGAAGGACTCCAGCCGCTTCTGCAGCGCGGCGGCGCCCATCGAGCCGTCGAAGTACGTGCCGAAGCGGTCACGCAGCTCGCGGTAGAGCATCTCGTCGCCCTCGAGGTCCTGGACCTTGAGGTTCTTGAAGCGGCTCCACACCTCGTCGAGGCGGTCGATCTCGCGCTGGGCGCGGTCACGGAGCTGCTTCATCTCGCGCTCGGCGCCGTCGCGCACCTTGCGGCGCACGTCGGCCTTGGCGCCCTCGGCCTCGAGCTCGCCGAGGTCGTTCTCGAGCTTCTTGGCACGGGCCTCGAGGTCCGCGTCACGGCGGTTCTCGATCTGCTGGCGCTCGACGGAGACGTGGGCCTCCAGCGAGGGCAGGTCGCGCTGACGACGCTCC
Source organism: Streptomyces sp. NPDC056600 (assembly GCF_042792855.1). Lineage (NCBI taxonomy): Bacteria > Bacillati > Actinomycetota > Actinomycetes > Kitasatosporales > Streptomycetaceae > Streptomyces > Streptomyces sp. NPDC056600. Next base: position 86,384 of record NZ_JBHTVQ010000017.1, on the reverse strand, counting down.
TCGTCCACGTACGTGATCATGTACGCGGCGAAGTAGATGACCTTCTCGAGGTCCTTCGGGGCGAGGTCGAGCAGGTAGCCCAGCCGCGACGGAACGCCCTTGAAGTACCAGATGTGGGTGACGGGGGCGGCGAGCTCGATGTGGCCCATCCGCTCACGGCGCACCTTGGCGCGGGTCACCTCGACGCCGCAGCGCTCACAGATGATGCCCTTGAAGCGGACGCGCTTGTACTTGCCGCAGTAGCACTCCCAGTCCCGGGTGGGACCGAAGATCTTCTCGCAGAAGAGCCCGTCCTTTTCCGGCTTGAGCGTGCGGTAGTTGATCGTCTCGGGCTTCTTGACCTCGCCGTGGCTCCACTGACGGATGTCGTCAGCGGTCGCCAGGCCGATCCGGAGCTCGTCGAAGAAGTTGACGTCGAGCACTATGCGTCAATCCCTCTCAGGGTTGTAAGTCTGTGGTCTGAAACGGGGGTCGCGGGATCGGCGGGGGCCGGCCTCAAGGGCAGGCCCCACGCCGGACTCCCGTCAGACCTCTTCGACGCTGCTCGGCTCGCGCCGCGACAGGTCGATGCCGAGCTCCTCCGCAGCGCGGAAGACGTCCTCGTCGGTGTCACGCATCTCGATGGACATACCGTCGCTGGACAGCACCTCCACGTTGAGGCAAAGGGACTGCATCTCCTTGATGAGCACCTTGAAGGACTCGGGGATGCCGGGCTCAGGGATGTTCTCGCCCTTGACGATGGCCTCGTAGACCTTCACGCGGCCGGTCACGTCGTCGGACTTGATGGTCAGCAGCTCCTGGAGCGCGTAGGCGGCGCCGTAGGCCTCGAGGGCCCACACCTCCATCTCGCCGAAGCGCTGGCCACCGAACTGGGCCTTACCACCCAGCGGCTGCTGGGTGATCATCGAGTACGGGCCGGTCGAGCGGGCGTGCAGCTTGTCGTCGACCAGGTGGTGCAGCTTGAGGATGTACATGTACCCGACCGAGATCGGGTCCGGGAACGGCTCGCCGGAGCGGCCGTCGAACAGCCTCGCCTTACCGGTGGGCAGGACCATGCGGTTGCCGTCGCGGTTCGGGATGGTGTGCTGCAGCAGGCCGGCCAGCTCGTCCTCGCGGGCGCCGTCGAACACCGGGGTGGCGACGTTGGTGCCGGGCTCGACGGCGTCGGCGCCGATCGCCTGGAGGCGACGGGCCCACTCGTCGGCCAGGCCGGAGACGTCCCAGCCGCGGCTGGCGAGCCAGCCGAGGTGGATCTCCAGCACCTGTCCCGGGTTCATTCGGGACGGCACACCCAGCGGGTTGAGGATGATGTCGACCGGGGTGCCGTCCTCCAGGAACGGCATGTCCTCGATCGGCAGGATCTTCGAGATGACGCCCTTGTTGCCGTGACGGCCGGCGAGCTTGTCACCGTCGGTGATCTTGCGCTTCTGCGCGACGTAGACGCGGACCAGCTGGTTCACGCCCGGGGGCAGCTCGTCGCCCTCCTCGCGGTCGAAGACGCGCACACCGATGACCTTGCCGGTCTCGCCGTGCGGCACCTTCAGCGAGGTGTCACGGACCTCACGGGCCTTCTCACCGAAGATGGCGCGCAGCAGGCGCTCCTCCGGCGTCAGCTCGGTCTCGCCCTTGGGCGTGACCTTGCCGACCAGGATGTCGCCGGCGATGACCTCGGCGCCGATGCGGATGATGCCGCGCTCGTCGAGGTCGGCCAGGACCTCCTCGGAGACGTTCGGGATGTCCCGGGTGATCTCCTCGGGGCCGAGCTTGGTGTCACGGGCGTCGACCTCGTGCTCCTCGATGTGGATCGAGGAGAGGACGTCGTCCTGCACGAGGCGCTGCGACAGGATGATCGCGTCCTCGTAGTTGTGACCCTCCCACGGCATGAACGCCACGAGCAGGTTCTTGCCGAGGGCCATCTCGCCGTTCTCGGTGGCCGGGCCGTCGGCGAGGACCTGACCGGTGATGATCCGGTCGCCCTCGTTGACGATGACCTTCTGGTTCACCGAGGTGCCCTGGTTGGAGCGCGAGAACTTGGCCAGGCGGTACGTGATGTACGTGCCGTCGTCGTTGGCCGTGGTGATGTAGTCCGCGGAGACCTCCTGGACCACACCGTCCTTCTCGGCCTTGACCACGTCGCCGGCGTCCACCGCGGAGCGGTACTCCATGCCGGTGCCGACGAGCGGGGCCTCGCTCTTGATGAGCGGCACGGCCTGACGCATCATGTTCGCGCCCATGAGGGCACGGTTGGCGTCGTCGTGCTCGAGGAACGGGATCATGGCGGTCGCGACCGACACCATCTGGCGCGGCGAGACGTCCATGTAGTCCACGTCCTCGCCACCGACGTAGTCGACCTCGCCGCCCTTACGGCGGACCAGGACGCGCGCCTCGGCGAACCGCATCTCGTCGGTCAGCGGGGCGTTGGCCTGCGCGATGACGAAGCGGTCCTCCTCGTCGGCGGTCAGGTAGTCGACGTCGTCGGTGACCTGGCCGTCGACCACCTTGCGGTAGGGGGTCTCGACGAAGCCGAACGCGTTGACGCGGCCGTAGGAGGCGAGCGAGCCGATCAGACCGATGTTCGGGCCTTCAGGGGTCTCGATCGGGCACATGCGGCCGTAGTGCGACGGGTGGACGTCACGGACCTCGAAGCCCGCCCGCTCACGGGACAGACCGCCGGGGCCCAGCGCCGACAGGCGGCGCTTGTGGGTCAGACCCGACAGCGGGTTGTTCTGGTCCATGAACTGGGACAGCTGGCTGGTGCCGAAGAACTCCTTGATGGAGGCGACGACCGGCCGGATGTTGATCAGGGTCTGCGGCGTGATCGCCTCGACGTCCTGGGTGGTCATGCGCTCACGCACGACGCGCTCCATGCGGGCGAGACCCGTACGGACCTGGTTCTGGATCAGCTCGCCGACGTTGCGCAGGCGGCGGTTGCCGAAGTGGTCGATGTCGTCGGTCTCGACGACCACGGTCGAACCGTTGTCACCGACCGTCTCGGTCTCGCCGGCGTGCAGCTTCACCAGGTACTTGATCGTCGAGAGGATGTCCTCGACGGTCAGGATGCCGGCGTCGAGCGGGGCGTCGGCGCCCAGCTTCTTGTTGACCTTGTAGCGGCCGACCTTGGCGAGGTCGTAGCGCTTGGGGTTGAAGTAGAGGTTCTCGAGCAGCGTCTGCGCGGCCTCACGGGTCGGCGGCTCGCCCGGACGCAGCTTGCGGTAGATGTCCAGCAGCGCGTCGTCCTGGCCCTGGGTGTGGTCCTTCTCCAGGGTGGCGCGGATCGACTCGTACTCGCCGAACTCCTCGAGGATCTGCTCGGTGGTGTAACCGAGAGCCTTGAGCAGCACGGTGACCGACTGCTTGCGCTTGCGGTCGATGCGGACACCGACCATGTCGCGCTTGTCGATCTCCATCTCCAGCCAGGCGCCCCGGGAGGGGATGATCTTGGCGGAGAAGATGTCCTTGTCGGACGTCTTGTCGATCGACGAGTCGAAGTAGACACCGGGGGAACGGACCAGCTGCGAGACCACGACACGCTCGGTGCCGTTGATCACGAAGGTGCCCTTGTTGGTCATGAGCGGGAAGTCGCCCATGAAGACCGTCTGGGACTTGATCTCGCCGGTCTCGTTGTTGGTGAACTCGGCGGTGACGAAGAGCGGGGCCGCGAACGTGAAGTCGCGCTCCTTGCACTCGTCGATGGAGTTCTTCGGAGGCTCGAAACGGTGGTCGCGGAAGGTCAGCGACATCGACCCGGAGAAGTCCTCGATCGGGGAGATCTCCTCGAAGATCTCCTCCAGACCGGACTTGGTGGGGACGTCCTGACCTGACTCCAGAGCCGCCTCGACGCGAGCCTTCCACGCGTCGTTGCCGAGCAGCCAGTCGAAGCTCTCGGTTTGCAGCGCCAGAAGGTTCGGAACCTCGAGGGGCTCCTTGATCTTTGCAAAGGAGATGCGCAGCGGGGCGGTGCTGGCACCGTTGTTCGTATTCGCGGTCGAGGCAGTGCGCGAGGCGGCCAAGAGGGGGTCCTTCCGAGGGCTCGGACTCACTACGCGCGTACCGGCCCCCCGCAGAGGGGAGGAAGAGTGGACAACGTCCCAGGTCGGGACGGTCCGGCCTTCCTGGCTCGAGCGAGGGCAGACCCCTGGTGACGGGCAGGGGGCAGCTAACAGGCAGCGCAAAGGGTCAGTGTAGCCACATGGCTCACTGATGTCCAGTGCGGGTATGCGCGAACCCCACGAATGCCGCTGACCCTCGCTGTTCTCACCTTGTCTCGACACCGTCTTCGACGACGCTTCGGGCGGGAGCGATATCCCCCTGCCGTCAGCGCACGGTGATACTGCCCTCTTCGCCGCCGATCCATGCCTCGGATTACGGATCGTGTCGCGGCGCGAACTGAGAATCGCGCGCCGCGTGCGGTTCGTCAAGGGCTCCCCGCCGTCCGGCTGTTCTCCGGCGGCGCGCTGCCACGGCCACCGGAAAGCACTGCGTGCGGGACTCCCCCGGGCAGGGCGAAGATCACCTTACCCCGAGCCACGGACACCGCAAGGAGCCCGCCGGGCGGCCCGTGGAACGCCGAAGAGCGACCACCCACTTGGGTGATCGCTCTTCAGTGCTTCAGCGTTACAGCCCGCTCACGCGGAGGCTGTCACGACCGAGCCGGGATCCCTGCGGATCCGTGAGGTCACTTGACCTCGACGGAGGCGCCGGCGCCCTTGAGGGACTCGGCGGCCTTCTCCGCGGCCTCCTTGTTGACCTTCTCGAGGACGGGCTTCGGGGTGCCGTCGACGAGGTCCTTGGCCTCCTTCAGGCCGAGGGAGGTCAGCTCACGCACGACCTTGATGACCTGGATCTTCTTGTCGCCGGCGCCGGTGAGGATGACGTCGAACTCGTCCTTCTCCTCCGGGGCCTCGGCGGCGGCGGCCGGGCCGGCCGGGGCGGCGGCGACGGCCGCGGCGGCGGTGACGTCGAACTTCTCCTCGAAGGCCTTCACGAACTCGGAGAGCTCGATGAGGGTCATCTCCTCGAACTGGGCGAGCAGGTCTTCCTGGCTGAGCTTCGCCATGATGGCGGTCCTTCCACTCAATCGGCAGGTGGTGCCGGATGTACTGGGTGAGGCGGGCGTACGTTTGGCCCGCATTTGATCCCTGCCGCGCCGTCCTTGCGACCGGTTGGTCTCAGGAGTGGGCGGCGAGGATCAGAAAGCGAGCCGAATTACTCGGCACCGCCCTGCTCGTCCTGCTTGGCACGAAGCGCGTCCACGGTGCGGACGAGCTTCGACGGGAGCGCCTGGAAGAGCGAGGCAGTCTGGGACTGCTTGCCCTTGAACGCACCGGCCAGCTTGGACAGCAGAACCTCGCGGGACTCGAGGTCCGCAAGCTTCTTGATCTCGTCGGCGGACAGCGCCTTGCCGTCAAGGACACCGCCCTTGATGACGAGATTCGGGTTCTCCTTGGCGAAGTCACGGAGACCCTTCGCCGACTCCACCGGGTCACCGGTGACGAAGGCGACCGCCGTCGGACCGTTGAACAGGTCGTCGAGCGAGGAGATCCCGGCCTCGTTGGCCGCAATCTTGGTCAGCGTGTTCTTCACCACGGCGTACTGGGCGTTCTCACCGAGCGAACGGCGCAGCTGCTTGAGCTGTGCCACGGTGAGACCGCGGTACTCGGTCAGCACGGCGGCGTTGGAGCTGCGGAACGCGTCCACAAGCTCGGCAACCGCGGCAGCCTTGTCGGGCCTCGCCATAGAGCCTCGGCCTCCTTCCGGGTGATTCGGACCGCGCGGACCCGAAGGAGGACTGGGAAAAACGAAACGCCCCATGCGCAGGCGCACGGGGCTCAGCTCAACCGTCTCGGCTCACGCCGCTCCGGGAACTACTCCACGGTCACCTACGCGGGTCGTCCGCACTTCAGCGGATCCTTCGGCCACCACACCCTCATGCGAGGGCACGGCAACGACCAGCGGTCTTTGGCTTCCTCGGAAGAGTACGCGAGTGCACCACCGCGGAGCAAATCCGCCCCTGCCGGCCCGGCCGAGGGGTCTCCGGGCCCACGCCACGGGGCCCGCGTTCCGGTGGAAGCGGGCGGGCGTCCCGCGTCGATGGACGCGGGCGGGGGTCTCCGCCCCACGGGGCGAGCGCGCCGGCCGTGGCGGCCGGCGCGCGGCCCGTGCGCGGCGCCGTCGGCACTCCCCCGTGGAGCGGTCGTCCGACCGGTCAGGCGCCGGCGCCGGACATCATCTCGGCGAGGTCGAAGGTCTCGGAGGCCGGCGGGGCGGTCACCTTCGCCTTGGTCCCGAAGTCCGACAGGTCCATCTTGATCTTCATCTTGCCGACGGCGGAGTCCATGACGACGTTCATCCGGGTCGGCAGGTCGTCCTCCGTCACCCAGACCTCGATCTCGTAGGACTTCACACCGGCCTGCTCGACGGTGGCCGCGAGCCGGTCGCGCTGCTCCTTGTCGAGCTCGGCGAAGGCCTTGCTGGAGTCGATCATCTCCTTGACCGGCACCGTGCCCTTGTAGTGCTCGGCCTGGAGGCCGTTGACCTTCTCCGAGCCGAGGCTCTGGATGTTCGGCGACTCCAGCAGGATGCCCAGCGACTCGGTCGGGTCCTGGTTCATGTTCTCGTTCATGGCGCCGGACAGCCCGCCCGCCTCGGCCCCGCCCGCCTCCTCGGCGGCCTTGCCGATCTCGGTGTAGTCGAGCTTCATCCAGCGCTTGCCGTCCATCTCCGCGGCGGCGGCCTTACCCATGTCCATGTACATGACGTTGTCGACCATCACCGCGCGGATCTCCTCGGGAGCCCCCGCCTGTCCGCCGCCGAGCGCACCGCCCGACATCGTCACGTCGAGCAGCGCCGGGTCCCACCCCTGTACACCGCTCATGGTGATCTCGCCGCCCTGCGCGCCGGGGACGGTCATCGTCATCTCGAGGTGGGCGGTCCTGACCTCGGAGGTCTTCTTGAACGCCGCGGTCAGCGCGGAGAGCGCGTTGCCGCCGCCCTTCTCCTCGGCGGCGGCGGGCTTGCTGCCCTTGGTTCCCTTGGCCGCGTCCTGCTCCTCGCAGGCGGTGGCGCCGGCGACCAGGGCGGTGACCACGGCGAGGGCGGCCAGCGAGCGGCGGGTGCGAAGGTTCATCGTGATCCCCCCGGGATCTTGGTGCGGATGTGCGAGCGTGCGGCTGTGCGGCTGTGCGGCTGTGCGAACGCGACGCGGGGCGCGGCGGGTTCGACCGGCGCCCGCGACGTCCCCTCCACACTAGAGACCCCCGCCGACACCGCATCAGCCTTTTCCCGGCACTCTTGACAACACCCACACTGCCGCCCGCCGGAAACGATGCACCGCCCCGGAAACGCCGGTGGCCCCGCCCCCCGGGAAAGGGGGACGGGGCCACCGGAAAAGGACCGTCGCGGTGAGCGTCAGGCTCAGACCGCGGCCGGGTCCTCCTCGACGAGGAGGTTCCGCGTACGGTTCGAGTCCAGCGGGATGCCGGGACCCATCGTCGTGGAGATCGCGGCCTTCTTGATGTAGCGGCCCTTGGCGGCGGACGGCTTCAGACGGAGGATCTCCTCCAGCGCCGCGCCGTAGTTCTCCACCAGCTTGGTGTCGTCGAAGGACGTCTTGCCGATGATGAAGTGCAGGTTCGAGTGCTTGTCGACCCGGAACTCGATCTTGCCGCCCTTGATCTCGGTGACGGCCTTGGCGGTGTCCATGGTGACGGTGCCGGTCTTCGGGTTCGGCATCAGACCACGCGGACCGAGCACGCGGCCGAGGCGGCCGACCTTGCCCATGAGGTCCGGGGTGGCGACGACGGCGTCGAAGTCCAGGCGGCCCTTGGAGACCTCGTCGATGAGCTCGTCGGAGCCGACGATGTCGGCGCCCGCGGCACGCGCGGCCTCGGCACGGTCGCCGGTCGCGAAGACCAGGACCCGGGCGGTCTTACCGGTGCCGTGCGGAAGGTTCACGGTGCCACGGACCATCTGGTCGGCCTTGCGCGGGTCGACACCCAGACGGAAGGCGACCTCGACGGTGCCGTCGAACTTGGTCGTGGAGGTCTCCTTGGCGAGACGGACGGCCTCGAGCGGGGCGTAGAGCTTCTCCCGGTCGATCTTGGCGTCCGCAGCGCGGAGAGACTTGCTGCGCTTGCTCACTTCTGCTCCTGAGTACTGAGAGGAGTCGTGGTGTGGGCCGAGCAGGCCCTCCCACGTCAACTACGGGGGTGGTCAGCCTTCGACGGTGATGCCCATGGAACGGGCGGTGCCGGCGATGATCTTCGCGGCGGCGTCGATGTCGTTGGCGTTGAGGTCGGGCATCTTGGTCGTGGCGATCTCACGGACCTGCGCGTCGGTGATCTTCGCGACCTTGGTCTTGTGAGGCTCGCCGGAGCCCTTCTCCACACCCGCGGCCTTGAGAATCATCTTGGCGGCCGGCGGAGTCTTGGTCACGAAGGTGAAGGAACGGTCCTCGTAGACCGTGATCTCCACCGGGATGACCCAGCCACGCTGCGACTCGGTCGCGGCGTTGTAGGCCTTGCAGAACTCCATGATGTTCACGCCGTGCTGGCCCAGCGCGGGGCCGACCGGCGGGGCCGGGTTGGCCGCGCCGGCATTGATCTGGAGCTTGATGAGCCCCGTGACCTTCTTCTTCTTGGGAGGCATGTGCTCTCTCTCCGGGTCTTAGTGAGAGGTTGAGCCAACCATCCGATTCAGCCGGATGGAGGCATACCGCACCACGATAACGGGTATCCATGTGCGGCTGAAAACCGAGCAGGTCAGACGGCCACCGAAGTGTGCCGTCCGACCTGTTTCGGAAGACTATGGATCAGTTCTTCTGGATCTGGTCGAAGGACAGCTCGACCGGGGTCTCGCGACCGAAGATCTCGACGAGGCCCTTGACCTTCTTCGAGTCGGCGTTGATCTCGTTGATCGTCGCCTGGAGGGTGGCGAAGGGGCCGTCGGTGACGGTGACCGAGTCGCCGACCTCGAAGTCCAGGACCTGGACCTCGACCTTGCGCTGCGGCGCCGGCTTGCCCTCGGCCTCGGCGGCCTCGCGGGCGGCCTTGGCCTCGGCCTCCGGGGCGAGCATCTTCACGATCTCGTCCAGCGACAGCGGGTACGGGTCGTAGGCGTTGCCCACGAAGCCGGTGACGCCGGGGGTGTTGCGGACGACGCCCCAGGACTCGTTCGTCAGATCCATGCGGACGAGCACGTAGCCGGGCAGCTTGTTCTGCTTGACCGTCTTGCGCTCGCCGTTCTTGATCTGGACGATCTCTTCCTCGGGCACCTCGGCCTGGTAGATGAACTCCTCGACGTTCAGCGAGACGGCACGCTGCTCGAGGTTGGCCTTCACGCGCTTCTCGTAACCGGCGTACGTGTGGATGACGTACCAGTCGCCGGGCAGGGTGCGCAGTTCCTCGCGGAGGGCGGCGACCGGGTCCACGACCTCGTCGGTCGTCTCCTCGTCGGTCCCGTCCTCGTCCGCGGCGGCCTCAACGGCGTCGGCGGGGGTCTCCGACTCGTCGGCGGCGTCCTCGGACGCCTCCTCGACGTCGGCGTCGGCAGCCTCGACCTCGGCGGAGGTCTCGGTGTCCTCGGTGTCCGCGCCCTCGACGATCTCGAGCTCGTCCTCGACGGCCTCGACCGACTCGCTGGCGTCGTTCAGGTTCGGGTCAGACACGGTGGCTGCTTCTTCCTGGGTACATGGGGGTTGATGCCGTTCCGCCGGCGCCGCCTCCCGCGAGGGGCGCTCCCCGCCGCTCCCCCTCGCGGGGGAGGAATCGACGGTCCAACGGAACACTGGCCTTCAGCCTAGCGGACGATTCGTCCCTGTCAGGCGTTCATGAACACCAGGCCGGGACGCGAACAAGGGCGCCGTTTTCACGACGCCCTGTCTGCTGTGCGGTGTCAGTTTCGGGCGGGTCAGCCGAAGACCCAGCCGGCGGCCTCGTCGAGGCCGAAGTCGATCACTGTGACCAGTCCGATCATGACCACCACGAATATGATCACGACTGTCGTGTACGTGGTGAGCTGACTGCGGGAGGGCCAGACGACCTTGCGGAGTTCCGCGACGATCTGGCGGTAGAAGAGCGCGAGGCGCTTCAGCGGGCCCTTCTTGGCGCGCTTGCCGCCCTTGCGCGGCTTCTTCTCTTCGTCCTGGGCATCAGGCATGTCGATGGAGCCCACGGCGTCCGTCACTCGTCCTCACCTGAATCCCGGATCGTGCCGTGCACGAGCCCGGTATGAGCCGCACGGCGGTGCCTGGCAATACTGTCATGCGCACACAACCTGGCTAGGTGTGTGTAGCAGGGCCGGAGGGACTTGAACCCCCAACCGCTGGTTTTGGAGACCAGTGCTCTACCAATTGAGCTACGACCCTTTGTGGTGTCCACCAACCTACCGCATGCTCTCGGGTCTCTCGCAAGATCCTGATCGACGCGGTCCGTCGGCTTCCAACGAGGTGAGAGTGTACGTGTTCTCGGCCTCCGCGTCGAACAGAAAATTCCGCGTCCCGCGAGGACGTCGGCGCGAGCGTCCCCACACCTCCCCCGCACCCGCTCCGGTGCTCACGGCCCGGGACCCGGATGGGCACGCGTGTGCACCCCTTGTTCACTCCGCGAACCTGGATGCCGCCGGTGTTTCCTTTCTGAAACCATGGCGGTCATGAGCGCAGCTACCTCTCCGACCGAGCGCCGGGTGTCCGCCCGCATCGGCGCGATCTCCGAGTCCGCGACCCTCGCCGTCGACGCCAAGGCCAAGGCCCTGAAGGCCGCCGGGCGCCCGGTGATCGGCTTCGGCGCCGGCGAGCCCGACTTCCCGACGCCGGACTACATCGTCGAGGCCGCGATCGAAGCCTGCAAGAACCCGAAGTTCCACCGCTACACCCCCGCCGGCGGTCTCCCCGAGCTCAAGGCCGCGATCGCCGCCAAGACGCTGCGCGACTCCGGCTACGAGGTCGACCCCTCGCAGGTCCTGGTGACCAACGGCGGCAAGCAGGCCATCTACGAGGCCTTCGCCGCGATCCTGGACCCGGGCGACGAGGTCATCGTCCCGGCCCCGTACTGGACCACCTACCCGGAGTCGATCCGGCTGGCCGGCGGCGTGCCGGTGGAGGTGGTGGCCGACGAGACCACCGGTTACCGGGTCTCGGTCGAGCAGCTGGAGGCGGCGCGCACCGACCGCACCAAGGTCGTGCTGTTCGTCTCCCCCTCCAACCCGACCGGCGCGGTCTACAGCCGCGAGGACGCCGAGGCGATCGGCCGCTGGGCCGTGGAGCACGGCCTGTGGGTGCTGACCGACGAGATCTACGAGCACCTGGTCTACGGCGACGCCGTCTTCACCTCGCTGCCGGCCGTGCTGCCCGAGCTGCGCGACAAGTGCATCGTGGTCAACGGCGTCGCCAAGACGTACGCGATGACCGGCTGGCGGGTGGGCTGGATCATCGGCCCGAAGGACGTCGTGAAGGCCGCGACCAACCTGCAGTCGCACGCCACCTCCAACGTCTCCAACGTGGCCCAGGCCGCCGCGCTGGCCGCCGTCTCCGGCGACCTGACCGCCGTGGAGAAGATGCGCGAGGCGTTCGACCGCCGTCGCCGGACGATCGTGCGGATGCTCAACGAGATCGACGGCGTGGTCTGCCCGGAGCCGGAGGGCGCGTTCTACGCCTACCCGTCGGTGAAGGCGCTGATCGGCAAGGAGATCCGCGGCCGCCGTCCGCAGAACTCGGTGGAGCTCGCCGCCCTGATCCTGGAGGAGGTGGAGGTCGCGGTCGTCCCGGGCGAGGCCTTCGGCACCCCGGGCTACCTGCGGCTCTCCTACGCGCTGGGCGACGAGGACCTCGTCGAGGGCGTCAGCCGCATCCAGAAGCTGCTGGCGGAGGCCCAGGACTGAGCCGGTCCTACACGAGCGGGGCGGGGCGGTACGTGACCGCCCCACCCGGGGGGGGGGGGGGCTATCGTCCCCCCCACCACCCCCCCCGCCCCGTCTGCGCCCGGCTCCTGCCGGACCGATTTTCCGTTCGAGCAAGGTCTCGAAAGGGGAACTGGGTAGGAGTGACGCATGGGAGTACGGCAGGATTCGGCAATGGAGCGCGTACGTGATCTCACCAAGCTGCCGAAGGCTCATCTGCACCTGCACTTCACCGGTTCGATGCGCCCCCAGACCCTTCTCGAACTCGCCGACAAGCACGGCGTCCGGCTGCCGGACGCGCTGACCGGGGCGGAGCCCCCGCAGCTGCGGGCGACCGACGAGCGCGGCTGGTTCCGCTTCCAGCGGCTCTACGACGCCGCCCGGAGCTGTCTGCGGGACGAGGACGACATCCGCCGGCTGGTCCGCGAGGCCGCCGAGGAGGACGTCCGGGACGGGTCCGGGTGGCTGGAGATCCAGGTGGACCCCACCTCCTACGCCCCGAGGCTGGGCGGGCTGATCCCCACCATGGAGGTCATCCTGGACGCCGTGGACGCGGCCTCCCGGGAGACCGGTCTGGGCATCCGGGTTCTGGTCGCGGCGAACCGCATGAAGCACCCCCTGGACGCGCGGACCCTGGCCCGGCTGGCGGTGCGGTACGCGGACCGCGGCGTGGTCGGCTTCGGGCTGTCCAACGACGAGCGGCGCGGCCTGGCCCGCGACTTCGACCGGGCGTTCGCGATCGCGAGGGAGGGCGGTCTGCTGGCCGCCCCGCACGGCGGTGAGCTGACCGGCCCGGCGTCGGTGCGCGACTGCCTGGACGACCTGGAGGCCACCCGCATCGGCCACGGCGTGCGGGCCGCGGAGGACGCGCGGCTGATGCGACGGCTGGCGGACCGGCAGATCACCTGCGAGGTCTGCCCCGCCTCCAACGTGGCGCTGGGCGTCTTCGACAAGCCGGAGGAGGTCCCGTTGCGCACCATGTTCGAGGCCGGGGTGCCGCTGGCGCTGGGGGCCGACGACCCGCTGCTCTTCGGCTCGCGCCTGGCCGCCCAGTACGAGATCGCCCGGGAGCACCACGAGTTCACCGACGCGGAGCTGGCCGAGCTGGCCCGTCAGTCCGTCCGCGGCTCGGCCGCGCCCGAGGAGGTCCGCTCCCGGCTGCTGGCCGGCATCGACACCTGGCTCACCACGCCGGCGTGACCTGCCGGCGGCCCGGGACGCGAGGGCGGTGGCTGCGGTGAGGACGGTGGCTGTGGTGAGGACGGTGGCTGTGGGGGCGGTGACGGTGGGGGCGGTGGCCTCAGAGGCCGACGCCCACCATCACCGGCTCGTTGACCAGGGTGACGCCGAACGCCTCCCGCACCCCGGCCACGACCTCGCGGGCGAGGGCGAGGAGGTCCTCGGTGGTGGCGGAGCCGCGGTTGGTGAGGGCCAGCGTGTGCTTGGTGGAGATGCGCGCGGGCCCGCCGCCGTAGCCCTTGGTGAAGCCCGCCTTGTCGATCAGCCAGGCGGCCGAGGTCTTGGTGCGCCCCTCCCCCGCCGGGTACGCGGGCGGCGTCACCTCGTCGCCGAGGCGCTCGCGCACCCGCTCGCGGAAGGCCGCGAAGGCGGCGTCGTCGAGGATCGGGTTGGTGAAGAACGACCCGGCGGACCAGGTGTCGTGGTCCTCGGCGTCGAGGACCATGCCCTTGCCCGCCCGCAGCTTCAGCACCGTCTCGCGGGCCTGCTCCAGCGGCACCCGCTCGCCGGCCTCGACCCCCAGGGCGCGCGCCGTCTCGGGGTACTTCAGCGGGGCGGACATGCCCCCGGCGTCCTCCAGCTCGAAGCGGACGCGCAGCACGACGTAACGGTCCGGGTCCGCCTTGAAGCGGCTGTGCCGGTACGAGAAGCCGCACTCCTCGCCGCTCAGGGCGACCGTCGCGCCGGCGGCGCGGTCGTAGGCGATCACCTCGGTGATCGTGGAGGAGACCTCCTGGCCGTAGGCGCCGACGTTCTGGATGGGTGTGGCGCCCGCGGAGCCGGGGATGCCGGCCAGGCACTCGATGCCCGCCAGGCCGGCCCGCACGGTGCGCGCCACGGCCTCCGACCAGACCTCGCCGGCGGCCAGCTCCAGGCTGGTGCCGTCCAGGGAGAAGCCGCTGGTGGCGATGCGCAGGGCGGTGCCTTCGAAGCCCTTGTCGCCGACGACCAGGTTGGAGCCGCCGCCGATCACGAGCAGCGGCGTGCCGGAGGCGTCGGCCTCGCGGACGGCCTCCACGACCTCGGCGTCGGTGGTCGCGGTGACCAGCCGGCGGGCCGGGCCGCCGAGACGAAAGGTGGTCAGCGGGGCGAGCGGGGCGTCATGTCGTTCCTGCACGCCGCCTAGCCTACGCGGCGGGCCGGACGGGACGCGGAGGCGTCACCGCCCGGCCCGGGTGCCGCGACGGCGTGCGGCGCGGGTCACGGGGCGAGGAACCGGCGCGGGCGGCGCCGGGGCACGGGGCCGGGGACCTGGCCGGGGCCCCGCCGGAGCACAGACCTCGGCCTCCCGGCCGACGGCGACGAACCGAGAACCCGGCCGGGGCCCGCGCCGGGGCACGAACCGAGATCCCGGCCGGGATCCGCGCCGGGGTCAGGCGAGGCGGACGACCGCGCGGGACATGCCGAGGACCTTCTGCCCGGCGAACATCGCGGTCAGGTCCACCCGGACCTGGTTGTCGTCGAGCTTGGCCGCGACCTTGCCGCTGACCTCGATCGTCGCGCCCTCGTCGTCGTTGGGGACCACGACGGGCTTGGTGAAGCGGACCCCGTACTCGACGATCGCGCCCGGGTCGCCGATCCAGTCGGTGACCACACGGGCCGCCTCGGCCATCGTGAGCATGCCGTGCGCGATGACGTCCGGCAGCCCGACCTCCTTGGCGAACTTCTCGTTCCAGTGGATCGGGTTGAAGTCGCCGGACGCGCCGGCGTACTCGACCAGCGTGGCGCGGGTCAGCCGGAAGACCTGCGCGGGAAGTTCGGTGCCGACCTCCACGTCGGCGTACGCGACCTTGGCCGTCATCCTCGTCATCCCTCCTCGGCGGCGCGGGCCACCAGCTTGATCCAGGCGGTCACCACGAGTTCACCGGACTCGTCGTGCACGTCGCCGCGCACGTCGAGGATGTCGTTGCCGGCCAGCGACTTGATGGCGTCGATGGTGGTGGTCACGGTGAGCCGGTCACCGGCGCGCACCGGACGGCGGTAGGCGAACTTCTGGTCGCCGTGGACCACGCGGCTGTAGTCGAGACCCAGCTCCGGGTCGTGGATCACGCGCCCGGCGGCCTTGAAGGCGACGAGGAAGACGAAGGTCGGCGGCGCGATCACATCGGGGTGACCGAGGGCCTTGGCGGCCTCCGGGTCCGTGTACGCGGGGTTGGGGTCGCCGATGGCGGCGGCGAACTCGCGGATCTTCTCCCGCCCGACCTCGTACGGGTCGGTGGGCGGGTAGCTCCGCCCGACGAACGACTGGTCCAGCGCCATGGGCGCCACCTCCTGCTGCCTGTGCTTGCTGCGGTAACCCTATGCACGGCGGGGCACGCCCCGGGGCGGGACGGACCGGACGCCGTGGGGAACGACGAAAGGCCGCCCCCTGACGGGGACGGCCTCACGTACGAGCCTGATTTATCGCGTCTCGCGGTGCGCGGTGTGCGCCTTGCAACGCGGGCAGTGCTTCTTCATCTCCATGCGATCCGGGTTGTTACGCCGGTTCTTCTTGGTGATGTAGTTCCGCTCCTTGCACTCCACGCAGGCCAGCGTGATCTTCGGGCGGACGTCGGTGGCAGCCACGTGAAGTGCTCCTTGACGAACGGATAGTACGAACTAAGACAGAAAAATAGTAGCCGACTGAAGGACCGACCCCGCAATCGGCTACTAAGAGTAGCGGTGACCGGACTTGAACCGGTGACACAGCGATTATGAGCCGCTTGCTCTACCGACTGAGCTACACCGCTGCGGATCGATCGGACCCCGCCTCGCGGCGGGGACCTCTCTCACCAGAGCCCCAATACGGAATCGAACCGTAGACCTTCTCCTTACCATGGAGACGCTCTACCGACTGAGCTATTGGGGCGAGCGAGGAAGACATTACACGGTCGTCCGCCGATCCCCCAAATCCGTTTCCCGGCGTCCTGCGCCGGGATGTCCCGAAGGGGCCCCCGGTCGCCTCGCAACCCTCCCGCCGCACCGGAAGAGGGCTCCCGCACCGGTGGCACCACACCGGTACGACTATTGCGCTCCTCCCTGGGCTCGGCGGGTCGCCGCCCTAGGCTCGGTCACTCCACGTGATCGTTTCTCCAGGCCGCCCCTCGGCGTCCTCCCCGCAGCAGCACCCGGATCCGGACCCCCAGGAACGCGATGTCCGACAGCCAGCCGCCTCCCCAGCAGCCCAACCCGTCGCCCTCCTCCACGCCGGGCCCCGCCGAGCCCGCCGCACTCCTGCTCTGCGGCGCCCGCCTGACCGACGGCCGCACGGTGGACGTCCGGCTGGGCGGCGGGCGGATCGAAGCCGTCGGCACGGCGGGCAGCCTGGCCGGCGACCCGGTGGTCCCCGGTCCGGCGCACCCGGCCAACGCCTTCCTCCCCTCGCCCGCCTGCGCCGCCACGACGGACGCGGGCGGGGGCGGGGGCGGGGGCGCCGGACCGGGTACGGGAACGGGCGCGGCGCCCGCGCGCGTCAACCTGGAGGGCTACCTGCTCCTCCCCGCCCCCGTCGAACCGCACGCCCACGCCGACACGGCGCTCACCGCCGAGGCGGACGGGCCCGCGCCGGGCGATCCGCAGGACGTCCAGCGCCGGGCCACCGAGGCGGTCCTCGCCCAGCTCGGCCACGGCTCCACCGCGATCCGCTCCCACGTCCGTGTCGGCGACGTCCAGGGGCTCGGCGCCCTGGAGGCGGTACTGCGGGTGCGCGGCGTGGTGCGCGACCTGGTCGACCTGGCGGTCGTCGCCATGCCCCGGCTGCTCACGGGGGCAGCCGGGGCCGACGGGCTGGCCCTGCTGCGGGACGCGGTCGGCATGGGCGCGACGGTCGTCGGCGGCTGCCCGGACCGCGATCCGGACCCCACCGGCTACGTGGAGGCGGTGCTGGACCTCGCCTCGGCCCACGGCTGCGCGGTCGACCTGCACACCGACGGCACCGACCCGGCCCGTCTGTGCCGCCTTGCCGCCATGGCGGGCGGGCTGCGCGGCGGGGTGACGCTCGGCCCGCTGGGCGGACTGGGGCTGCTGCCCAGCGACGTGGCCTCACGCTGCGCCGACCAGCTGGCGGCGGCCGGGGTGGGCGTCGTCTGTCTCCCCCAGGGCGGTTGCGCGGGCGCCGACCGCCGCGGCGCCGCCCCCGTGCGGCTGCTGCGGGCCGCGGGTGTGCGGGTCGCCGCGGGAAGCGGGTCGCTGCGTGACCTGTCGAACCCGGTGGGCCGCGGCGACCCGCTGGAGGCGGCCTACCTGCTGGCCTCGCAGGACGCGCTGCCGGTGGAGGACGCCTTCGGGACGGTGAGCGCGGCCGCCCGCGCGGTGCTGGGGCTGCCGCCGGTGCGGGTCGAGGCGGGGTTCCCCGCCGACCTGCTCGCCGTCCGCGGGGACCGGCTGGCCGGGGCCCTCTCGCTGGCCTACAGCCGCCTGGTGATCCACGCCGGGCGAGTGGTCTCCCGGACCAGCGCGGTCCGCGAGTACTGCGACCTCGGCGGCGCGGGCGCGGGACCCGAACTCCCGCGCCAGGCACGGCATCCCTGACGGGGCGGGGCACCGTCACGCGACAGCGGGCCGGGGTCGCCGTCGCCATGAGGCGCGGGCGTGGGCCCGACGGGGCGCGGGTGTCCTCCTCTCGCGGCGCGGGGCGCTCGCGCCGCGCCGTGACGCTGCCGCGCGACGACGCGGCGCGAGGGCGATGTCGCCCCGTGGGAACGGCTGTGACGCGGCCTCACGCCGCTGCGTGACGCCTCGCCCCGCCTGGCGCGAGGGCGTGGCCCCGCACACCGAGCGCGTCGGTGCGTCGCGGGGCATGCCTCCGGGCCCTTCACCTTGTCGAGGCGGCATCGACGCGCTCCGTCGTGACGCTCACGGCCCGGCCCTGACGCCTCAGCTGCGTCGGGCCGCTCCGCGGGGCGTGGGCCGAACCCGCGCCCCCGGGCGGTGGACGAGCCTCGCGGCGGTGGCCGTGACGCGTCGTGGCGCATCGTCCGGCCCACCGAGTTACGGTCGAAGCATGCGTACCGTCATCGCCGGAGGCCACGGCCGAATCGCCCTGCGACTGTCCCGACTGCTCGCCGCGCGAGGTGAGGAGGTCGCGGGCATCATCCGCAATCCCGATCACGGCGACGATCTCCGCGAGGCCGGGGCAGAACCCCTCGTCCTCGACCTGGAGTCGGCCGGCGTCGAGGAGCTCACCGAACTCCTGCGCGGCGCCGACGCCGCCGTCTTCGCGGCGGGCGCGGGCCCGGGCAGCGGTGCGGCCCGCAAGGAGACCGTCGACAAGGGCGCCGCCGTGCTGCTCGCGGACGCCGCCGTCCGGGCGGGCGTCCGCCGCTATCTGGTCGTCTCCTCCATGGCCGCCGATCCGGACCACCAGGGCGACGAGGTCTTCGACGCCTACCTGCGCGCCAAGGGCGAGGCCGACGCCTACGTGCGCTCCCTCGGCGACTCGCTGGACTGGACGATCCTGCGTCCCGGCATGCTCACCGACGACGCCGGCACCGGGCAGGTGCTGCTGCGGGCCTCCACCGGCCGGGGCCCCGTCCCGCGCGACGACGTGGCCGCCGTCATCGCCGAACTCCTGGACTATCCCGGCACGGTGGGCCTGACGCTGGAACTGATCGGCGGGTCCACGCCGGTCACCGACGCGGTGAAGATGGTGGCGGGCGAGTAACCGGCCGCCTCAGCCTTCCTGCGGGGACCGCCCCTCCGCGGACGGCGCCTCGTCGGTCTCCTGGGCTGCGTCCGTCGCCGGTGTCACCAGCTCCAGCGCCCGGGCGACGAACTCCTCCACCCCGGTCTTCCCGACACCGAGCCGGCTGAGCACGCCCTCGCCGTTCTCCTGCTCCAGCAGCGCCAGCAGGATGTGCTCCGTGCCGACGTAGTTGTGGCCCAGCCGCAGCGCCTCACGGAACGTCAGCTCCAGGGCCTTCTTGGCCGCCGAGCCGTACGGCACGAGCTCCGGCGGGTTCTCGGCCGCCTCGGGGAGCACCGCCGTGACGGCCTCCCGGACGGCCTCCGGGGTGACCCCCTGCGCCTCGATCGCACGGGCGCCGATCGCCTCGGGCTCCGCCAGCAGCCCCAGCACCAGATGCTCGGGCAGCCCCTCCGCGGCGCGGGCCGCCCGGGCCTCGCCGTGCGCCGCGACGACCACGGCGCGGGCGCGCGGCGTGAAGCGCTGGAAGCCCTGGGCGAGGTCGAGGTCGGCGGACTCCTTGGGCACGAAACGCTTTTGGGCGGCCTGCCGGGTGACGCCCATGCTCTTGCCGATGTCCGTCCAGGAGGCGCCGGCCCTCCTGGCCTGGTCCACGAAGTGGCCGATGAGGTGGTCAGCGACCTCGCCGAGGTGTTCGGCGGCGAGGACCGCGTCCTGCAACTGGTGCAGGGCGTCGGGGTTGACCTTCTTGATCGCGTCGATGAGGTCGTCGAGACGGGGGGATGCGGAGCCGAGCGGATTGATCGTCATGCGTCAACCTTAGGTTGACACCCCCGGAACGTCAACCTTCGGTTGACAGTCTGCGGCATTCCGTCCGGCACGGAGCCGGCACCGAGCCGTCACCGAGCCGTCTTCAGTGCTGGACGAGACCGCCGACCGGTACGGGGCCGACGTGCCCGGTCGCCGGACGGATGAGGGCCAGGGCGAGCCCGACATCGACGAGCGAGGACCTGGGCAGCGCCGTGACCTGGGCCGTCGGCGTCCAGACCGACTCCACGACTCCCCCGCCCGGCTCCGGCCGCAACCGCCCACCCGTGATGCGCACCAGGTAGAAGACGCCGACGTTCTGGTGGTCCGGTCCGCCGGGGACGGTGCGTTCGGCCGGCGGAATCACCCGGGAGTCCACGCCCAGCAGCCGTTCGACCTCCGCGTCGCAGCCCGTCTCCTCGGCGACCTCACGCACCACGGCGTCGAACGGATCTTCCCCGTGCTCCACCCCACCGCCCGGCAGACTCCACGTGCTCGCCCCCTGCGGTGACACATGACGGGCCAACAACACCCGCTCGCCCACGAGGCACACGGCATACGCCGCCAGCCGAAGACTCATCCCCCGCACCCCCTTCCCCCGTGCCCTACCCGAGGCCGGGGGCCGGTACCCGGGGACGGGCGCGGAAGGCCGCCGACGAGACCGGCGTCCTGACCGAGTCGGCCACCGGCCACTATCCTTGCCGTCGCCTCGGGGACGGACGGAGCACGGCCCCGCCGAGGCCGCCGCCCCGCGTCCGCGGGACGGACCGCGAGCCCAGGACGATCGCCGAACCCGGGAGTGAGATCACCGATGGCCGAGCACGAGCCCTCCGTCACCGTGCGCCTGCCCGATACGTGGCTGTGGGCCGTCATCCTGTGCGGGGCCGCGCTCGGCCTGGGCGCCGCCTTCGCGGTGGGCCCGCTCGCCGACTGGATGATCGGGCGCTTCGACGGCGCTCCGGGCCCGCTCCGGCTGGCGGCGGCCCTGCCCCTCCTGTGGGCCGTCCCCGTGCTGACCCTCTGCGGCAGCGTCGCCGGGGCCTGGGTGGCGGACAGCTGGCGCAAGGAGAACCCCGTGGTCGAGGTCGGCGCCGCCGGCGTCGTCGTCCGCGACGCCTCCGGCGGCGGCCACCACGTCGAACGAGCCCTGCTGGCCGACGCGTTCACCGACGGCCGCGATCTGGTGCTGCGCGACCCCGACGGCCGGGAGCACGTCCGCACCCGGGTCGAGAGCGCGCTCGCGGGACGCCTGCAGGTCGCCTTCGAGCAGCACGGCTACTCCTGGCGAGGCACCGCCGACCCGCACGAGGCGGACTGGACCGACTGGGTCGACAACGGCCCTGGTCTCGACGAGAGCGCCCACACGCTGCTGCGGACCCGGCAACGGGCCCTCGCCGACCACCGCACCGGCACCGCCGACGAGGCCCGCGACGAACTCCGCACCCTCGGCATCACCGTGCGCGACCGGGGCAAGGCCCAGCAGTACCGCAAGGTCTGAGACATTCGTGGGCGGTCCACCAGGTCAGGCGACGGAGGAATTGCGGTGTCGTGCCGCATCGCTGCCCCGAACGCTCCTGCCCGTCGGGCCTCACTGAATGAAAGCAAAGCGAAACCCCCTCCGACCTGCCGTGAGGCTGATCGGAGGGGGCTCCGTTTGTCTGGTGGCGGCGCCAGGATTCGAACCTGGGAAGGCTGAGCCGGCAGATTTACAGTCTGCTCCCTTTGGCCGCTCGGGCACACCGCCTAGACGGTGCCACGAAGTCGAACCGGCTTGCGGCCGGGTCTCCCTCGCGACGTCGTAAACAATACCTGATGCCGAGGGGTGGTCCGCCACTCGATTGAGCGCGGTTCGCGGGACGGGGGATGGCTAGGCTTGGGCGGGCTCGGTCCGGGGCGTGATCCTCGGACCGGCGGCCCCGCAAGCACCCGACACAGACCCCGATGCAAGGAGCCACAGGACATGGCCGACTCCAGTTTCGACATCGTCTCGAAGGTCGAGCGGCAGGAGGTCGACAACGCCCTCAACCAGGCCGGCAAGGAGATCTCGCAGCGCTACGACTTCAAGGGCGTCGGCGCCTCGATCGCGTGGTCCGGTGACAAGATCCTGATGCAGGCGAACTCCGAGGACCGGGTCAACGCGGTCCTCGACGTCTTCCAGTCCAAGCTGATCAAGCGCGGCATCTCGCTGAAGGCGCTGGACGCCGGCGAGCCGCAGCTGTCCGGCAAGGAGTACAAGATCTTCGCGGACATCAAGGAAGGCATCTCCCAGGAGAACGCCAAGAAGGTCGCCAAGATCATCCGCGACGAGGGCCCCAAGGGCGTCAAGGCGCAGGTCCAGGGTGAGGAGCTGCGCGTCAGCTCCAAGAGCCGCGACGATCTGCAGGCCGTGATCACCCTCCTGAAGAACCAGGACTTCGACTTCGCGCTGCAGTTCGTCAACTACCGGTAGGCATCAGGTAGTTAGGCATGAGGTAGTTCGCGCAGCTCTGTCGCAGGGGCGCACCGTGGGTCAGGCCCGTGGTGCGCCCCTGCGGCGTTCGCGGCCGGCGTACCGCGGAGCGGGGCGGACCGTGCGGTGTCGGCCTGAGGACCGAGCCCGAGGACCGAGAGGACCCGGGGCGCCGTCGCCGGTAGCGTGCCCGGCATGACGGAGCAGGGTGGGCTGCGGCGGACGCTCGGGGTCGGGGACGCGGTCGTGATCGGGCTGGGGTCGATGGTGGGGGCGGGGATCTTCACGGCCCTCTCCCCCGCGGCGCGGGCGGCCGGTTCGGGGCTGTTGGCGGCGCTGGCCGTGGCGGGAGTGGTCGCGTACTGCAACGCGACGTCCTCGGCGCGGCTGGCGGCCGTGTACCCGGCGTCCGGCGGCACGTACGTGTACGGGCGGGAGCGGCTCGGGGAGTTCTGGGGCCACCTCGCCGGGTGGGCGTTCGTGGTGGGCAAGACGGCGTCCTGCGCGGCGATGGCGCTGACCGTCGGGGCGTATCTGTGGCCCGGGCGGGAGCGGGCGGTCGCCGTGGCGGCGGTGGTGGCGCTGACGGCGCTGGGGTACCGGGGGATCAGCAGGTCCGTCCGGGTGACGCGGGTGATCGTCGCGGTGGTGCTGGCGGTGCTGGCCGCCGTGGTGGTGGCGTGCCTGAGCGGGGACGGCGACGGTGGGACGGCCGGGCGGGAGCCGGGCGCGAGGGTGACCGCGGGCGGCGTTCTCGAGGCGGCGGGGCTGCTGTTCTTCGCGTTCGCCGGGTACGCGCGGATCGCCACGCTGGGCGAGGAGGTGCGGGACCCGGCGCGGACCATCCCGCGCGCGATCCCGCTGGCCCTGGGCGTCACGCTGGTCGTGTACGCGGCGGTGGCGGTCGCCGTGCTGTCGGCGCTCGGGGCGGGCGGACTCGCGGAGGCGGGTGCGCCGCTCGTGGAGGCGGTGCGCGCCTCCGAGGCGGGGTGGCTGGCACCGGTGGTGAGGGTGGGCGCGGCGGTGGCCGCGCTGGGGTCGTTGCTGGCTCTGCTGCTGGGCGTGTCGCGGACCACCTTGGCGATGGCCCGGGACGGGCACCTGCCGAGGCCGCTGGCGGCCGTGCACCCGCGCTTCCAGGTGCCGCATCGGGCCGAGCTCGCGGTGGCCGCGGTGGTCGCGGTGGCGGCGGCCACGGTGGATCTACGGGGCGCGATCGGGTTCTCGTCGTTCGGGGTGCTGCTGTACTACGCGATCGCCAACGCCTCCGCCTGGACGCTCAACCGGTCGGCCGCCGCCCGCGTCCTTCCCGGTGCGGGGCTGGTCGGCTGCCTGGTCCTGGCCTTCACGCTGCCGGCCGCCTCGGTGGTCGCGGGCGCCGGTGTCGTCGCGGTCGGGGCGCTCATTCACGCGGTCCGGCGGACACTGGTGAAGTAGGCCTCTGCCGGATCCGTCGTCCGCGCGACGTGCGGCGACGTACATGAGCGAAGGGGTACGACCGTGAAGCCGGTCAATCTGGTGCTCAACATCCTGTGGGTCGTGTTCTGCGGGTTCTGGATGGCGCTCGGCTATCTGGTCGCCGCGCTGATCAGCTTCGTGCTGATCGTCACCATCCCGTTCGGCATCGCCGCGCTGCGGCTGGCGGGGTACGCCCTGTGGCCGTTCGGGCGGACGACCGTGCCGAAACCCACGGCGGGCGTGGGGTCGGCGATCGGGAACGTGGTGTGGGTGATCGTGGCCGGCTGGTGGCTGGCCCTCGAGCACTTGGTGCTCAGCATCCCGCTGTTCGTCTCGATCATCGGCATCCCGTTCGGCTGGGCGAACATCAAGATGATCCCGATCTCGCTGATGCCGCTCGGCACGGAGATCGTGCCCGTGGAGCAGGCCGAACGGGCGCGGGTGGACGACCGCCGCTGGTGACCGCGTACGGGCGCGGCGCGGGCGTGCACCGCGGGCGTGCACGGCGGGCGTGCGCAGCGGCTGAGAGTCCGCCGAGGGCCGCACCGTGCCGAGGCGCTGCCGAACTGCCGAAGCGCTGCGGAGACCGCCGCACCGCGGCCGAGGAACCGGCCGCGGTGCGGTCAGCCCCGGCCGCCGCCCATGGTTTCCAGGCGGGCGATGCGCTCGGCCATGGGCGGATGGGTGGAGAAGAGCTTGGAGAGGCCCTCGCCCGGGCGGAACGGGTTGGCGATCATCATGTGGCTGGCCGTCTCGATCTTCGGCTCCGGCGGCAGCGGCAGCGCCTTCGTGCCGGCCTCCAGTTTGCGCAGCGCACTGGCCAGGGCCAGCGGATCGCCGGTGAGGCGGGCCCCGTCGGCGTCGGCCGCGTACTCCCGGGAGCGGCTGATGGCGAGCTGGATGACGGACGCGGCGAGCGGGCCGAGCAGCATGATCAGCAGCATGCCGAGCAGGCCGGGGCCGTCGTCGTCGTCCGAACGGCCGATCGGGATCAGCCACGCGAAGTTCACCAGGAACATGATCACCGAGGCGAGCGCGCCGGCGACCGAGGAGGTGAGGATGTCCCGGTTGTAGACGTGGCTGAGCTCGTGCCCGATCACGCCGCGCAGCTCACGCTCGTCGAGGATGCGCAGGATGCCGTCGGTGCAGCAGACCGCGGCGTTGCGCGGGCTGCGGCCGGTGGCGAAGGCGTTGGGCGCGTCGGTCGGCGAGATGTAGAGCCGCGGCATGGGCCGGCGGGCCTGTATGGAGAGCTCGCGGACGATCCGGTAGAGGCCGGGGGCCTCGAATTCGCTGACCGGGCGGGCCCGCATGGCGCGCAGGGCCAGCTTGTCGCTGTTCCAGAAGGCGTAGGCGTTGGTGCCCAGCGCCACGAGGACGGCGACGATCAGGCCGTTGCGGCCGAAGAAGCTGCCGATGACGATGATGAGCGCCGACAGCCCCCCGAGGAGGACCGCGGTCCTGAGTCCGTTGTGCCGACGGTGCACGGTACGCCCTCCAAGTGGTGCGGCGGGGGGAGCCCCTGGTGCGGCGCGTCCAGTGGACCCTTACGTACAGGTCAACGCGGTGCGGGCGGTCGCAGTTCCCCACGCCGGTCCTCGGTGGAGTACCCCGGCGTGACGCGGTCGCACGTGGTTCGGCGGGACCGGCGTGGCGCGGGCGCGGACGGTTCGGACGGGCAGGTGGGGACCGGCGGTCCCCGGGCGCGCGCATCCCGCAGGGGCCGGCGGGGACCACAGGGCGCCCGTCCCGCGAGGACCGGCGCACCACGGACGCACGCGTCCCGGCCGGTCCCCGGAGGGCCGGGCGCTCATGGTTCGGAAGGGGCGGGCGGGACCGGCGTCGGGCGGCGGTCCGGAGGGGGAGCGGGGGCGGGCGGAGAACGAGGCCGCCGGCCGGGCCGCGCGGTCAGAAGAGGGCGACGCCGGTGAACCGGAGGATCAGCTGGGGGGCGGCGGACAGGGCGAGGGCGAGCAGGCCGGTGATCACGAGGGCGACGGTCAGCGGGGCCGATCCGGGGAACGCCATCGGCTCGGCCACGGCGCCGGCGGGGCTCGTCCCGGCGGGGGCCGCCGCGTCCGGGGAGGTCCTCCCGTCCGGGGCTGGAGTGCCCGCTGTGCCGGAAGCCGCGTCCGACCCCGGGGCCGCGCCACCGGAGGCCACACCGCCGGAGGCCGCCCCACCGCCGCCCACCGACGCCGCCGCGGGCACCGGAGCGGACGCCCCCGCGTCGGCGGCCGGGACCGCCCCCGTGCGCGGCGTCGCTCCCTCTCCCGTCGGGCGGAAGAGGAGCGCCGTCCAGCGCAGGTAGTAGACCAGCGCGATCACCACGTTGACCGCCATCACGACGGCCAGCCAGCCCATGCCCGCCTCCACCGCCGCGCCGAAGACGGTCACCTTGGCGAAGAGCCCGACGATGCCCGGCGGCAGTCCGGCCAGGCAGAGCAGGAAGAAGGCCATCAGCAGCGCGGTGACCGGGCGGGCGGCGTACAGGCCGCGGTGGTCGTCGACCCGTCCCGCCGGGCGGACCCGGCCGACCAGGGCGACGACGGTGAACGCGCCGAGGTTCACCGCGGCGTACATCAGGGCGTAGGCGAGGGTCGAGCCGACCGCCCGTGCGGGCTCGTCGGTGTAGGCGGCGGCCGCGACCGGGACCAGCAGGTAGCCGGCCTGGCCGACGGAGGACCAGGCGAGCAGCCGGACCGCGCTGCGCTCCCGGTCGGGACGCTGGCGCATCGCGCCGACGTTGCCGGCCGTCATGGTGAGGGCGGCCAGCAGGGCGAGGACCGGTCCCCACACCGGCGCGTACGACGGGAAGGCGAGGAGGGTGACCAGGATCAGGCCGGTGAAGCCGACCGCCTTGCCGGTGACCGACAGGTAGGCGGCGACCGGCAGCGGGGCGCCCGCGTAGGTGTCCGGGACCCAGAAGTGGAAGGGCACGGCGGCGGTCTTGAAGGCGAAGCCGACCAGGGTGAGGACCACCCCGGCGCGGGCCAGGGCCGCGAACTGCCCGTCGACGTGCTGGATCTCCTCCGCGACGACCGTCAGGTGCATCGATCCGGTGACCGCGTAGACGAAGCTGACGCCGAGCAGGCTGACCGCGGTGGCGGTCACCGAGGAGAGGAAGAACTTGAGCGCGGCCTCGGAGGAGCGGCGGTCGCCGTGCCGCAGGCCCACCAGGGCGAAGGCGGGGAGGGAGGCCACCTCCAGAGCCACGATCAGGGTGGCCAGGTCGCGTGAGGCCGGCAGCAGGGCTGCGCCGGCGGCCGAGCTGAGCAGCAGGAACCAGTACTCGCCGGCCGGAAGCCGCCGGGCCTCGTCCCTGAGCGCCGTCATCGACAGCAGGGCGGCGAGCAGTGCCCCGCCGAGCACGATCAGCTGCACGACCACGGTGAAGCGGTCGGCGACGTAGCTGCAGACGCCGGGGTCGGCGGTCAGGCAGAACGTGGCGCGGTCGCCGTCGAGGAGCGGCAGCAGCAGGAGCAGGCCGGCGGCGAGGGCGGCGACGGAGATCCACCCCATGAGCGCCTTGCGCCGCTCGGGGAGGAACAGGTCGGCGACCAGGACCACCAGGGCGGCCACGGCGGTGAGGGTGGGGGGCGCGACGGCGGTCCAGTCGACGGACTGGACCACGCTCGCGGCGGCCAGGGCGCTCATCGGGGGCCTCCTGCGAGGAGCTGCTGGACGGCCGGGTCGGTGAGGCCGAGGAGCACCTTCGGCCAGAGCCCGGCGAGGACGGTGAGGACCACCAGCGGGGTCCAGGCGGCGAACTCGTGGCCGCGGACGTCGGCGAGGAGCGGCACGGCGTCCGCCTCGCGCGGCGGCTCGCCCATGCAGACCCGGCGGACCACGATCAGCAGGTAGGCGGCGGTCAGCAGGGTGCCGAAGGCGCCGACGGCCATGAAGACCAGGTACGCGGGCCGGCTGAGGCCCGCGGCCGGGTCGAAGGCGCCGAACAGCGCGAGCATCTCGCCCCAGAAGCCGGCCAGGCCGGGCAGGCCCAGGGAGGCGACGGCGGCGAAGGCGAGCAGTCCGCCCAGGCGGGGCGCCCGGCCGTACAGCGCGGCGCCGGTGGCCCGCACGCCCTGGGCGGCGAGGGTGTCGAGGTCGGTGGTGCCGGTGCGGTCCTTCAGGGCGCCGACCAGGAAGAAGAGCAGGCCGGTGATCAGTCCGTGGGCGACGTTGGCGAACAGCGCGCCGTTGACGCCGGTGGGCGTCATGGTGGCGATGCCGAGCAGCACGAAGCCCATGTGACCGACGGAGGAGTACGCGATCAGGCGCTTGAGGTCGCCCTTGGCGCCCTTGCGGGCCAGCGCCAGGCAGGCCAGAGAGCCGTAGACGATGCCGACGACGGCGAACGCGGCCAGGTAGGGCGCGAAGACCTCGAAGCCCTCGGGGGCGGCGGGGAGCAGGATGCGGACGAAGCCGTAGGTGCCCATCTTCAGCAGCACGCCGGCCAGCAGCACGGAGCCGACCGTGGGGGCGGCGGTGTGGGCGTCGGGCAGCCAGCTGTGCAGGGGCCACATCGGGGTCTTCACGGCGAGGCCGAGACCGATCGCGAGGACCGCGACGACCTGCGTGGTCACGGTGAGTGACCGGTGACTGTCAGTGGCGAGTGCCACCATGTCGAATGTGCCCGCCTTGATCCCGATCAGGAGCAGGCCGAGCAGCATGACCACGGATCCGAGCAGCGTGAACAGGACGAACTTCCAGGCCGCCGCCGAGCGGCCCGCGCCGCCCCAGCGGGCGATCAGGAAGTACATCGGGATCAGCACGGTCTCGAAGGCGAGGAAGAACAGCAGCAGGTCGAGGACGGCGAAGGAGGCGAGGGTGCCGGTTTCCAGCACGAGCAGCAGGGCGACGAAGCCCTTCGGGGAGCCGCCCGGGGGCCGGTTGAAGTACGAGTGGAGGGCACAGAGGAAGGTCAGCAGGGCGGTGAGCACCAGCAGGGGGAGCGAGATGCCGTCGACGCCCAGGTGGATCCGCACGTCGAGGGCGGGGATCCAGCTGATGTCGGTGGTGGCCTGCATGGTCTGTGGCCGGCTGTGGTCGAACCCGGCGGCCAGGGCCAGCGCGGCCAGCAGGACGACGCCGGTGACGGTCACGCCGTGCCGCAGCACGGCCTGCTCGGGGGACTTCCCCTTCAGCCCGGGCGGAGCCGGGAGGAGGGCGGCGGCGGCCCCGAGCAGCGGGATCACCACGATCAACGCGAGAAGGGCCTGCATCACGGACTCGTTGATATCGATCACGCCTGCTCACGCTCCCGAGACGGCGAGGACGACGGCCACCGTGAGGACCACGGTTCCGGCGAGCAGCGCGCTCACATAGGTCTGGAGGTTGCCGGTCTGTGCGCGCCGCACGGCCGCGCCCAGCAGCCTGGGCAGGGCGGCGGCGCCGCGCACGTAGGTCTCGACGACCTCGCGGTCCAGGAAGCGCACCAGTGAGGCCGCGGCGTTCACCGGGCGGACGAAGGCGGCGCGGTAGAGGGCGTCCAGGTGGAAGCCGACGGCCGCGTGGCGGTGCAGCGGACCCAGCAGGAGCCGTCCGGGGTCGGCGGGGTCCGGCGCGTCCGCGACGTCGCCGTAGGCGGGGGCGTGGCTCGCGATGGCCTCCGCCTCGACCTGGCCGGGGTCGGCGTCCGGGTGGGCGGCGACCGCGCCGAGCGGGGTGCCGCCGGCGAAGGCGGTGGTGTGCCGCCAGGTCGCGTAGGTCACCACGCCGCCGACCAGGGCGATGCCGGTGGCGAGGACGGAGGTGGCCCAGCCGGGGGCGAGCGAGCCGCCGCCGAACCAGTCGGGCAGCACGCCGTAGGCGGCGCCGAGCCCGAGGGAGGGTACGGCCAGGACCCACAGGACGGCGGTCATGGTGAAGGGCTGCCTGCCGTGTGCGGGGACCTCGGCGCCGCGGCCGCGGAAGGCCCGCAGCCACAGGCGCGTCGCGTAGGCGGCGGTCAGCAGGGCGGTGAGCAGGCCGGCCACCAGCACGATCCACCCGGCGGCGACCGGTCCGTGGCCGGTGGCCGCGTGCTCGGCGGCGACCAGCACGGCCTCCTTGGAGAAGAAGCCGCTGAACGGCGGGATGGCGGCCAGCGCGAGCAGGCCGATCGTCATCGTCCAGTAGGCGTCCGGCACGCGGGCGCGCAGGCCGCTCATGCGGGACATGGCGGCCAGGGAGTTGGTGCCGGCGGCGTGGATCAGCACGCCCGCCGTGAGGAACAGCAGCGCCTTGAAGGCGCCGTGGGTGAGGAGGTGGAACGCGGCGGCGGCGCGGTCGCCGGCGGCCAGCGCGCCGGTCATGTAGCCGAGCTGGCCGATGGTCGACCAGGCCAGGACGCGTTTGACGTCGTCCTGCGCCAGGGCGGCGAGGGCCGAGCCGACCATGGTGACGGCGGCCATCACGGCCAGCACCAGCATGGCGGCCTGGGACGCCTGGAAGAGAGGGAGGAGCCGGGCCACGAAGTAGATGCCGGCCGCGACCATGGTGGCGGCGTGGATCAGCGCGGAGACGGGCGTGGGGCCCGCCATGGCGTCGGGCAGCCAGGTGTGCAGCGGGAACTGGGCCGACTTGCCGGCCACCCCGGCCAGGAGCAGCAGGGCGATCAGGGTGGGGTGGTCGATCCGTTCGACGGCCGCGAAGGTCGGGGTGCCCGGATCCAGGGCCGTGTTGCGGACGGCGTCCAGGATCGAGGTGATCCGGAAGGAGCCGGCGTCCGCGGCCAGCGCGAACAGGCCGATCAGGAACGGGACGTCACCGGCCTTGGTGACCAGGAAGGCCTTGAGGGAGGCGGCGCGCGCCTCGGGGGTCTCCCAGTAGTGACCGACCAGGAAGTAGGAGCAGATGCCCATGACCTCCCAGCCGACCAGCAGCACCATCAGGTCGCCGGTGTAGACGACCAGCAGCATGGCGGCGGTGAAGAGGGAGACCAGCGCCGCGTACGAGGGGTAGCGGGCGTCGTGACGGAGATAGCCGGTGGAGTAGATCTGCACGCAGGCCGAGACCAGGGTGACCAGTACGGCGGCGAGGGCCGCGAAGCCGTCGATGTGCAGGGCCAGGTCGATCGGCACGGAGCCGGTCGGGGTCAGCTCGGTCACGGCGTCGATCGGCTTCCCGCCGCCCTGGCGCCAGGCGACCGTCGCGGCGACGCCGAGGGAGGCGAGCACCGGCAGCACGGCCAGCGGCCGGGCGAAGCCGGGGGCGACACGGCCGAGCAGCAGTCCGGCGACGGCGCCGAGGAACGGCAGCAGGGGGACGAGGACGGCGAGGGTGATCGTGCTCATGCGGCGGCCCCGGTCTTGTCGCCCGTCGCGGCCGCGGCCGGGCCGGCGGAGTCAGGGCCCGCACCCGGGCCCCCGTCGCCGCCGTCGGCGTGGCCGCCGTCCACGTCGCCGTCCACGGGGCCGCCTTCGGCGGTGTCGCGGAGGCGGTCGATGTCGGCGGTGCCGCGGTTGCGGTACACGGCCAGGACGATGGCCAGGCCGATGCCGATCTCGGCCGCGGCGATGGCGATGGTGAACAGGGTCAGCGCCTGTCCGGCGTGGAGGGTGTCGTGGGGGAGCGCGGCCTCGGCGGTGCGGCTCAGCCAGGCGTCGAAGGCGACGAGGTTGAGGTTGACGGCGTTGAGCATCAGCTCGACCGACATCAGCACCAGGATCGCGTTGCGGCGCGCCAGGACGCCGTAGACGCCGGTGCAGAAGAGCAGCGCCGACAGGACGGCGGGATACGCGAGGTGCATCAGCGCTCGCCTCCTTCGGCGGCCCGCTTGCGGGAGAGGACGATGGCGCCGACCAGGGCGGCCAGCAGCAGGACCGAGAGCGCCTCGAAGGGCAGCACCCAGTGCTGGAAGAGGGACTCGCCGGTGGCCTTCGTGGTGCCGGCGGAGGCTCCGTCCAGTTCGATCCAGGTGGTGCGGAAGGCGTCCACGACCACCCAGACCAGGGCGGCCGCCGCGGCCACGGCCACGCCGAGGGCGACTCCGCGGTTGCCCGAGTCGGCGTCCGGGGAGCGGCCGATGGGCGCGCGGGTCAGCATCAGGCCGAACAGGAGCAGCACGACCACCGAGCCGATGTAGATCAGCACCTGCACCCAGGCGATGAACTCGGCGGTGAGCAGCAGGTACTCGACGGCGAGGCCGCCGAGCGCCACCACCAGCCAGAGGGCCGCGTGCACCAGTTGGCGGGTGGTCACGCTGACGATCGCGGAGCCCAAGGTGACCACGCCGACCAGGACGAACGCGATCTCCACCCCGGTGGGCGAGAGGAATCCGTGGCTCACGGGGCCTTCCCCTCCTCCGGCGTGTCCGTCCGCGTCACGGGCCGGGCCTCGGTCTGCCGCAGCTTGTCCGCCGTGCGACGGGCCGCGGCGATCTCCTTGGGCTCCTCCGCGCCGGCGTCCAGCGCGGGCGGGGCCGGGACGGTCCACATCCACTCGCGGAGCTTGTCCCGCTCGTGGGTGAGTTCGCGGATGTCCGTCTCGGCGTACTCGAACTCCGGGGACCAGAACAGCGCGTCGAAGGGACACACCTCGATGCAGATGCCGCAGTACATGCAGAGCGCGAAGTCGATGGCGAACCGGTCGAGGACGTTGCGCTGCCTCTCGCGGCCGCCGGGCGCGGCCGGGGGCACCGTCTCCTTGTGGGAGTCGATGTAGATGCACCAGTCCGGGCACTCGCGGGCGCACAGCATGCAGACCGTGCAGTTCTCCTCGAACAGGCCGATCACCCCGCG
Source organism: Streptomyces sp. NPDC056600 (assembly GCF_042792855.1). NCBI lineage: Bacteria > Bacillati > Actinomycetota > Actinomycetes > Kitasatosporales > Streptomycetaceae > Streptomyces > Streptomyces sp. NPDC056600. Next base: position 54,193 of record NZ_JBHTVQ010000017.1, on the reverse strand, counting down.
GGTGCGGGGGGCGAGTTCGGGCTGGACGTCGGGGTACTGCGCGGTGACGGTCTTCCGCATCATCGTGCGCAGGGTGACGGCCAGTCCCTTGGCCAGCCCGCTGCCGGGGATGCCGGGGGACGCCGGGGCGGACGGCATTACGGGATCACCACCTTGACGACGCCGGTGAGGGCGATCTGGGCGAGGGCGAGCGGAACCAGGAAGGTCCATGACAGCTTCTGCAACTGGTCCTCCCGCAGCCGGGGGTAGGTGACGCGGAGCCAGATGACCACGAAGGCGAGGACGGCGGTCTTCAGCAGCGTCCAGAACCAGCCGAGGCCGTCGCCGCCGAACGGGCCGTGCCAGCCGCCGAGGAACAGCACGGTGGTGAGGCCGCAGAGGACGACGATGCCCGCGTACTCGGCGAGCAGGAAGAACGCGAAGCGCAGGCCGGTGTACTCGGTGTACGCGCCGAAGATGATCTCCGAGTCGGCCACCGGCATGTCGAACGGCGGGCGCTGGAGCTCGGCGAGGCCGGCCACGAAGAAGACGACCGCTCCCACGAGCTGCCAGGGCAGCCACCACCACGCGAAGGCGCCGGCGATGCCGGAGAGCGAGACGGTGCCGGCCGCCATGGCCACGGAGGCCGCCGCGAGCAGCATCGGGAGCTCGTAGGAGAGCAGCTGTGCGGCCGTGCGGAGTCCGCCGAGCAGGGAGAACTTGTTCGCCGACGCCCAGCCGGCCATCAGCGAGCCGAGGACTCCGACGCCCATCACGGCGAGCGCGAAGAAGATGCCCGCGTCGACGGCCTGGCCGACGGCGTCGCCCGGGCCGAGCGGGATGACCAGCAGCACCAGCAGGTACGGCAGGAGGGCGACGGCGGGGGCCAGCTGGAAGACGCGACGGTCGGCGCCGGCCGGGACGACGTCCTCCTTCTGCACGAACTTCACGCCGTCGGCGACGAGTTGGGCCCAGCCGTGGAAGCCGCCGGCGTACATCGGGCCGAGGCGGCCCTGCATGTGGGCCATCACCTTGTGCTCGGTCTGTCCCACGACCAGGGGAAGGACCAGGAAGGCGGCGAGGACGGCGAGCAGGCGCAGGGTGACGTCGAGCGCGTCGGTCACTGTCCGCCTCCCTCGGGGTCGTCGGTCTGTCGGTCGTCGGTCTGGGGGGCGTCGGCCTGTCGGTCGTCGGCGTCACCGCTCCCGGTGGAGCCGTCCGGCTCCCCGCGCTTCTCGTCGAAGGCGGGCTTGGCGTGGTGCCACGGGGCGTCCGGGCTGCGGGGTGCGGAGCGCGGCCGGCGGGGCGGCCGGGGTGCTTCCTCAGCGCGGGCCTCCCCCTCCTCCCGCTGCGACGCGGACCCACCCGAGGCGGACCGGGCCCTCCGCGGACCGGCGGGCCGCGCCCCTTCGGCGCCGCCCGTCTCCGCGGGCCGCGTCTTCTCGGCACCGCCCGAGTCCTCACGCCGCGTCCCTTCGGCGGTGCCGCCGGGCTCCGCCGACGGCCCGGCGCCCGCCGCCTCGTCACGCTGCGATGCGGACCCCCCGGACGCGCTCCGCGCCCGGCGCGGACCTGCCGGTGCCGCCGGGGCTTCCGGCCCCTCGGCGGGACCGCCCGCCTCGTCACGCCGCGACGCGGACCCGTCCGCCGCCTCCCGCTGCGAGGCGGAACCCTGGGACACGCTGCGGCTGCGTCGCGGGGTCGCCGGGGTCTCGGCCGCCGGGGCGGAAGGGACGGAAGGAGCGGAAGGAGCGGCCGGGGCGGAAGGAGCGGCCGGGGCGGAAGAAGCCGCGGGCGCCGTCGCGGACGCGGCGCCCTCCGTCGCGGTGCGGGTGCGGCGCGGGCGGTCCGCTCCCGCCGCCCGGCCCGCGCCACGGGCCGGGGCGGCCGGGAGGGTGCCCTTCAGCGGGCCCCATTCGTTCGGGTCCGGCACCCCCGGCGGCAGCATCTGACGCCGCTTGGGTCCGCCGTGATCGGATTCCCCCGGTTCCTTGGCCCCCGGCCACGCCTTGGCCACCCGCGCCGCCAGGACGAAGTCCTTGCGCAGCGGGTGCCCCTCGAAGCCCTCCGGCAGCAGCAGCGGCTCAAGGCCGGGGTGGCCCTCGAACCGCACGCCGAACATCTCGTGGGTCTCCCGCTCGTGCCAGGCCGCGCCCGCGTAGACCTCGACCGCGGTGGCCAGCACCGGGGCGTCGTGCGGCACGGTGGTGCGCAGCAGCAGCCTCCGCACCGGCCCGAGGGCGACCACGTGGGCGCAGACCCGGAAGCCGGCGCCCGGCTCGTCGACCGCGCTCAGCCAGTCGAAGAAGGTGCATCCGAGCCGGTCCCGTGCCACGGTCAGCGCCTCGGTCCAGGACCCTGGCGGGACGTCGACGGTCAGGACCTCGTACGACTCGTGCGCCTCGGCCCCGTCGCCGAAGAGCGCGTCCGCCGGCTCCGGCAGCCACCCGTCGCTCATCGCGTCCCGTCCCCCTCCGTGACCGGCGGCCGGACCAGCCCGCTGTTCAGGGCCGCGGCGGAGGGGCGGGGTGCCGCGCCGCCCCTGCCGTACCGCTCCCCCAGCGACTCGCGGGCGATCTTCTCCTGGAGCTTGATGATCCCCTGCAGCAGCGCCTCGGGCCGCGGCGGGCAGCCCGGCACATAGACGTCGACGGGGACGATCTGGTCGACGCCCTTGGTGACCGAGTACGAGTCCCAGTACGGGCCGCCGCAGTTGGCGCAGGCGCCGAAGGAGATGACGTACTTCGGCTCCGGCATCTGCTCGTAGAGCCGCTTCACCGCGGGCGCCATCTTGTCGGTGACGGTGCCGGAGACGACCATCAGGTCGGCCTGGCGCGGCCCCGGCGCGAACGGGATGACGCCCAGCCTCATGAAGTCGTGCCGCGACATCGACGCGGCGATGAACTCGATGGCGCAGCAGGCGAGTCCGAAGTTGAAGACCCAGAGCGAGTAGCGACGGCCCCAGTTGAGGACCACCTTCATCGGCTCCGGCGCGAGGCGGGACAGCACGCCCAGCTTCCTGGGCTCGGGCAGCACCGTCGGCTCGGGCAGCATCACGGGCTCGGCCACGGAGCCGTCCGCGGCGGCGGGGTTCACGTCCACTCCAGGACGCCCTTCCTGTAGGCGTACAGCAGGCCCACGGCCAGGAAGCCGAGGAAGAGGAACATCTCCACGAGGGTGGCGGCGCCGTATCCCGGCGCGTCGAAGACGGTCGCCCAGGGGAAAAGAAACACCGAGTCCACCGCGAAGATCACATAGAGGAACGCGTAGACGTAGTAGCGGACCTGGGTGTGCGCCCAGCCCTCGCCGACGGGGTCGACGCCGCACTCGTAGGTGAGCAGTTTCTCGGGCGTCGGCACCACCGGCCGCAGCAGGCGTGCCGCACCGAAGGCGACGGCGACGAACAGCACCCCCACCACGGCGAGGAGGCCGACGACCGAGTAGGACGGGAAGTAGTCGGGCACCTCGGTCCTCGCTCCTCACGTCAGGTTGCCTCGGAAACATGCGCAACGGGAGTCTAGGCCCTGGGTCCTCGCCCCGGTCCGGGTGCGGTGGTGGGGTTTCGGTCGCGGAGTTCCGGTCGCGGGGTTCCGGTCGCGGCGCGGGCGGCACGCCCCCCGGGCGGGAGGTCCCCGCGTACCCCCAGGGCTCCCCGACGGCTCCCGACGGCTCCCCGGGGGTGGGGTTATCCCCCCGTGCCGCTCGGCGGGCCGCCTCATGGCGCGGGCACGTCCCCGCGCGGCAGTCTGGCCCCATGACCACCGAACCGACACCGGCCCCGGTCCCGGCCCCGGTCCCGCCGCCCCCGGCCCAGCCGCCGGGCCCGCTCCCGGCCCAGCCGGCCGACGGGCTCCCGGCCCAGCTCCCGGACGGCGACCGCCTCCCCCCGGCCCGCCTGGCCTACGACCCCTACACCTGGCGGGAGATCGCCTACCTGCTGAGCAACCTCCCGGTGACCGTGGTCGGCTTCACCTACGTCGCGGTGGTGCTGCCGACCGGCGCGGGGCTGGCCGTCACCGCGATCGGGCTGCCCCTGCTGGCGCTCTCCCTGATGGGCGCCCGGCTGCTGGGCCGGCTGGAACGCGGCCGGGCCCGCGGCCTGCTGAAGCTGCGGATCGACGAGCCGAGCCCGCTGAGCTCGCACAGCCGCTCCGGCAACTTCTTCACCCGCCTGTGGAACGCGCTCAAGGACCCGGTGGGCTGGCGGTCCATGCTGTACCACGCGATCCGGCTGCCCTGGGGCATCCTCACCTTCACGGTGACGCTGACCGGCCTGTTCGTGCTGTGGCCGGTGCTCCCCTACGTGGTCCGCGGGATGACGGCGGTGGACCGGGCGATGGTCCGCGGGCTGCTCTCACCCTCCCCGGACCTGGAGCGGCGGATCGCCGAACTGGAGTCGGACCGCGGCGTGGTGGTGGACACCGCGGCGGCCGACCTGCGGCGCATCGAGCGCGACCTGCACGACGGCGCGCAGGCCAGGCTGGTCAACCTGGCGATGGGGCTCGGTCTCGCCAAGGAGAAGCTGCTGGAGGACCCGGAGACCGCGGCCGCCATGGTCGACGAGGCGCACGGCGAGGTGAAGCTGGCCCTGCGGGAGCTGCGTGACCTGGCCCGCGGCATCCACCCGGCGGTCCTCACCGACCGCGGCCTGGACGCGGCGCTCTCCTCGGTGGCGTCCCGCTGCACGGTCCCGGTGCGCGTGTCGGTGGACCTCCCCGTCCGGCCGGCCGAGGCGCTGGAGGGCATCGCCTACTTCACCGTCTCCGAGCTGCTGCAGAACATCAGCAAGCACAGCGCGGCCCGCGGCGCCTCGGTGGACGTGTGGCGTGCCGAGGACCGGCTGATGCTCCAGGTGCACGACGACGGCCGGGGCGGGGCCCGCCCGGACGCCGGCTCCGGCCTGGCGGGGCTGGCCGAGCGGCTGGACGCGGTGGACGGCGTGCTCGTCGTCGACTCCCCGGAGGGCGGCCCCACCACGGTGACCGCCGAACTGCCCTGGCGGGACAGGCCCGTCACATTCACGAAGGAAGGCTGACGTCATGACCGCCGTCCACCCGTACAGGCGTGCCGCGCGCCGGCCCGCCGTGCTGGCTCCGCTGATGGAGCCCGCGACCCCGCTGGCCGTGCTCCACTCGCTGCTGAACCTGCCGGTGGCGATCGTGCTGTTCACCTACGTGGTGACGGCCGTGTCGCTGGGCGCCGGGCTCCTGGTCACCGTGGTGGGCCTCCCGGTGCTGGTGCTGGCCCTGGCCGGCTGCCGTCTGCTGGGCTCCGCCGAGCGGGCCCGGGTGCGGCTGCTGCTGGGCGAGCGGGTCGCCTCCCCCGAGCCGCTGACGCCGCGCGGTGACGCGCCGCGGCCGGTCGCCTGGTGCGGCGCGGTGCTGCGCAGCGGGTCGACCTGGCGGCAGGCCCTGTACGCGCTGGTGCACCTGCCATGGGCGGTGGTCTCGTTCACCGTGACGGTGACCCTCTGGTCCCTCGGCCTCGGCATGCTCTCGATGCCGCTCTGGTACTGGACCCTGCCGGTCGACGACCGGGCGATCCACTTCCTGGACGAGGCCGGTCCGGCCTGGCTGGGGTCGACCCCGGTGGAGCTCGCCGTGACCTGCCTGCTGGGCGCGGTGTTCACGCTGGCGGCCGCCTGGGCGGCTCGCGGCATGGCGGTGGTCGACACGACGCTGGCCCGCGGCCTGCTCGGGCCGTCAGGCCGGAAGACGATCTAGCCCGAGAAAGGGCGGGAAGCGGCGGCGGGGGGCGGGAAACGCCCACCGCCGCCGCGCGGTTGCTGAAATGCTGGACCCGTGGAGAACGTGGAGGACAACAGCGTGCGGGTGGTCATCGCCGAGGACTCGGTGCTGCTGCGGGAGGGGCTGACGCGGCTGCTCACCGACCGGGGCCACGAGGTGGTCGCGGGGGTCGGCGACGGGGAGGGTCTGGTGAAGACCGTCTCCGACCTCGCCGCCCGGGGCGAGCTGCCCGACGTGGTGGTGGCCGACGTGCGGATGCCGCCCACCCATACGGATGAAGGCGTGCGGGCCGCCGTCCGCATCCGTGTCGATCACCCCGAGGTGGGGGTCCTGGTGCTGTCGCAGTACGTGGAGGAGCGGTACGCCACCGAGCTGCTGGCGAGCTCCAGCCGGGGTGTGGGGTACCTGCTGAAGGACCGGGTCGCCGACGTGCGGGAGTTCACCGACGCGGTGGTCCGGGTGGCGCGGGGCGGGACGGCGCTGGACCCGGAGGTGGTGGCCCAGCTGCTCGGGCGCAGCCGCCGGCAGGACGTCCTGGAGGGTCTGACCCCGCGCGAGCGCGAGGTCCTGGGGCTGATGGCGGAGGGACGCACCAATTCGGCGATCGCCCGCAGGCTCGTGGTCAGCGACGGCGCGGTGGAGAAGCACGTCAGCAACATCTTCATGAAGCTGGGCCTGTCCCAGAGTGACGGGGATCACCGCCGGGTTCTAGCGGTACTCCGGTACTTGAACACATGACCGATGTCACTCTGAACCGAGGGGTCCTTGTTGACAAATTGTCAACAGGACGGCTCCCCTCCCGCTTCGCGCCATACGGTGCGGAGCGAATGACATAGGAAGGCAGCCCTTACAGACTTAGGGTTGAAGCGGGAGCGGCCGGCCGAAGGCGACTCCCGTACTTGCCGCCCAGGGAGGTCCAGTTCAGTGACCAGCCAGGTCAGTACAGAGCGTGAACCGGCAGCGGTGAAGGACGTCCGCAGGCTGGAACGGGTGGTCATCCGGTTCGCGGGTGACTCGGGTGACGGAATGCAGCTCACCGGCGACCGTTTCACCTCGGAGACGGCGTCCTTCGGCAACGACCTGTCGACCCTGCCCAACTTCCCCGCCGAGATCCGCGCCCCCGCAGGCACCCTCCCGGGCGTCTCCTCCTTCCAGCTCCACTTCGCGGACCACGACATCCTCACCCCCGGCGACGCGCCGAACGTGCTGGTCGCCATGAACCCGGCCGCGCTCAAGGCCAACCTCGCCGACCTGCCGCGGGGCGCGGAGATCATCGTCAACACCGACGAGTTCACCTCCCGCGCCCTGCAGAAGGTCGGTTACGCCGTCGACCCGCTGGACGACGGCACGCTCGACGGCTACCAGGTGCACCCGGTGCCGCTCACCACCCTGACGGTGGAGGCGCTGAAGGAGTACGGCCTCACCCGTAAGGAGGCAGAGCGCAGCAAGAACATGTTCGCGCTCGGGCTGCTGAGCTGGATGTACCACCGGCCGACCGAGGGAACCGAGGCGTTCCTGCGGAAGAAGTTCGCGAAGAAGCCGCAGATCGCCGAGGCGAACATCGCGGCCTTCCGGGCGGGCTGGAACTTCGGCGAGACGACGGAGGACTTCGCCGTCTCCTACGAGGTGGCCCCGGCGTCGAAGGCGTTCCCGCCCGGCGTCTACCGCAACATCTCCGGCAACCTGGCGCTGTCCTACGGCCTGGTCGCCGCCGGGCGGCAGTCCGGGCTGCCGCTCTACCTGGGCTCGTACCCGATCACCCCGGCCTCCGACATCCTGCACGAGCTGAGCCGGCACAAGAACTTCGGCGTGCGCACCTTCCAGGCCGAGGACGAGATCGCCGGCATCGGGGCGGCGCTCGGCGCGGCCTTCGGCGGCTCGCTGGCGGTCACCACGACCTCCGGGCCGGGCGTGGCGCTGAAGTCGGAGACGGTGGGCCTCGCCGTCTCGCTGGAGCTGCCGCTGCTGATCGTGGACATCCAGCGCGGCGGCCCGTCGACCGGCCTGCCCACCAAGACGGAGCAGGCGGACCTGCTCCAGGCGATGTACGGCCGCAACGGCGAGGCGCCGGTCCCGGTGGTCGCCCCGCAGACCCCGGCGGACTGCTTCGACGCGGCGCTGGAGGCGGCCCGGATCGCGCTGACCTACCGCACCCCGGTCTTCCTGCTCTCCGACGGCTACCTCGCCAACGGCAGCGAGCCGTGGCGGGTGCCGGACGTGGAGGACCTGCCGGACCTGCGGGTGGAGTTCGCCGACGGGCCGAACCACACCACCGAGGACGGCGTCGAGGTCTTCTGGCCGTACAAGCGCGATCCCGAGACGCTGGCCCGCCCCTGGGCGGTGCCGGGCACGCCCGGTCTGGAGCACCGGATCGGCGGCATCGAGAAGCAGGACGGCACGGGCAACATCTCCTACGACCCGGCCAACCACGACTTCATGGTCCGCACCCGCCAGGCCAAGATCGACGGCATCGCGGTGCCCGACCTCGAGGTCGACGACCCGGACGGCGACGCCCGGATCCTGGTGCTCGGCTGGGGCTCCACCTACGGCCCGATCACGGCGGCGGTCCGCCGGCTGCGCGGCATCGGCCACCCGGTCGCCCAGGCCCACCTGCGACACCTGAACCCGTTCCCGGCCAACCTCGGCGAGGTGCTGCGGCGCTACGACAAGGTCGTGGTCCCGGAGATGAACCTGGGCCAGCTCGCCTCGCTGATCAGGTCGAAGTACCTGGTCGACGCCCGTTCCCACACCCAGGTCAACGGCATGCCGTTCAAGGCGGAGCAGCTCGCCTCGGCGCTGAAGGAGGAACTCGATGCCTGAGACGTCCGGGACCACCGCGTCCGGCAACGCCCTGCTGTCGCTGGTCCCCAAGGCGGTCGGCCGGCAGTCCATGAAGGACTTCAAGTCGGACCAGGAGGTCCGCTGGTGCCCCGGCTGCGGCGACTACGCGGTCCTCGCCGCCGTACAGGGCTTCATGCCGGAGCTGGGGCTGGCGAAGGAGAACATCGTCTTCGTCTCCGGCATCGGCTGTTCCTCCCGCTTCCCCTATTACATGAACACCTACGGGATGCACTCCATCCACGGGCGCGCCCCGGCCATCGCGACCGGGCTGGCCACCTCGCGGCAGGACCTGAGCGTGTGGGTGGTCACCGGTGACGGCGACGCGCTCTCCATCGGCGGCAACCACCTGATCCACGCCCTGCGCCGGAACGTCAATCTGAAGATCCTCCTCTTCAACAACCGGATCTACGGACTGACCAAGGGGCAGTACTCCCCCACCTCCGAGCTCGGCAAGATCACCAAGTCGACGCCGATGGGCTCGCTGGACGCCCCCTTCAACCCGGTGTCGCTGGCGCTGGGCGCGGAGGCGACCTTCGTGGCGCGGACGGTGGACTCCGACCGCAAGCACCTCACCGAGGTGCTCCGGCAGGCCGCCGCCCACGAGGGCACGGCACTGGTGGAGATCTACCAGAACTGCAACATCTTCAACGACGGCGCCTTCGACGTGATCAAGGACCGTGAGCAGGCGCAGGAGGCGGTGATCCGGCTGGAGCACGGGCAGCCGATCCGCTTCGGGGCCGACGGCGCCAAGGGCGTGGTGCGCGACCGGGCCACCGGCGACCTGGTGGTCGTCGAGGTCACCCCCGAGAACGAGGGCGACGTGCTGGTCCACGACGCGCACGCCACCTCGCCGACCACCGCGTTCGCGCTCTCCCGGCTGGCCGACCCGAACACCCTGCACCACACGCCGATCGGCGTGCTGCGGTCGGTGGGCCGGCCGGTCTACGACGCGCTCATGGCGCGGCAGCTCGAGGACGCCGTCGAGCGGCAGGGCGAGGGTGACCTGGGCGCGCTGCTGGCGGGCGGCGACACCTGGACGGTCGCCGGCTGAGAGCCGACCGGGAGCCGGCCGGGAGCCCGCTGAGCGCCCGCTGAGCGCCCCGCGCTCCGGCGCACCCCGCCTGTCAGGACCGTATGTCGATACGGGAATGACAGGCGGGGTGCTCGGCGTTACCTTCCGGATGGTGCCGACGCTGTGGGAGCGAGGCAGCCAGAAGGAGGAGAGATGGCACAGCCGGCGCCCCGGAGCGAGAACAAGATCGGTCTGCTGAACGGATTCGCCGCCTACGGCATGTGGGGCCTGGTCCCCCTGTTCTGGCCGCTGCTCAAGCCCGCGGGAGCGATCGAGATCCTCGCGCACCGGATGATCTGGTCGCTGGTGCTGGTCGGCCTCGTGCTGCTGGTGATGCGCCGCTGGGCCTGGGCGGGCGAGCTGATACGCCAGCCCCGCAAGCTCGCGCTGATCACCCTGGCCGCGGCGGTGATCACCGTGAACTGGGGCGTCTACATCTGGGCGGTCAACGCCGGCCAGGTGGTGGAGGCGTCCCTCGGCTACTTCATCAACCCGCTGGTCACCATCGCCCTCGGCGTGCTCCTCCTCAAGGAGCGGCTGCGGCCCGTGCAGTGGGCGGCGGTCGGCGTCGGCGCCGCCGCCGTCGTGGTGCTGACGGTCGGCTACGGCCGGCTGCCCTGGGTCTCGCTGACCCTGGCCTTCTCCTTCGCCGCCTACGGCCTGGTCAAGAAGAAGGTGAACATCGGCGGTCTGGAGTCGATGGCCGCCGAGACCGCGATCCAGTTCCTGCCCGCCCTCGGCTACCTGCTGTGGCTGAGCTCCCAGGGCGACTCGACCTTCGCCACCGAGGGCGCCGGGCACGCAGCCCTGCTGGCCGCCACCGGCGTGGTCACCGCGGTCCCGCTGATCTGCTTCGGCGCCGCCGCCATCCGGGTCCCGCTGTCCACGCTGGGCCTGCTGCAGTACCTGGCGCCGGTCTTCCAGTTCGGCCTGGGCGTCCTCTACTTCCACGAGGCCATGCCGCCGGAGCGCTGGGCCGGCTTCTCCCTGGTGTGGCTGGCGCTCTCCCTGCTCACCTGGGACGCGCTGCGCAACGCGCGCCGCTCGGCCCGCGCCCTGCGCGCGGCGGCGGTCGCGGCCGCGGCCGTGGCGGTGTCCCCGGAGGACCCGGCGGCGCTGCCCGAGGGGGCGACGGCCTTCCCGAAGCCCGCGGGGCCCGTGGAGCCCGTGGCGTCCGCCGAGGCGACGCGGGAGCGCACGGTCTGATCGCTCGTTCCGGTTGCGCGCGCCCTTCCACCACCCGTAAGAGTGGTGCCATGACGGAATCCGCGGTGCCTGTCCACTGGAAGCTCGTCGTCGACGCAGCCGATCCGCACGCCCTGGCCGACTTCTGGGCGGCCGCCCTGCGGTACGTCCCGGAGGACAACAGTCCCCTGGTCGAGAAGCTGCTGGGCGCCGGTGTGGTACCCGCCGAGGCCACCCTGGAGTGGCGGGGCCGCGCCGCCTGGCGGAACCTCGCGGCGGTCCGGCACCCGGAGGACCCGCACGACGAGGAGTCCGGGACCGGCCTGGGGCGGCGGCTGCTGTTCCAGCGGGTCCCCGAGCCCAAGACCGTCAAGAACCGTCTCCACCTGGACCTGCACCCCGGCGACGGGGCGCGCGAGGTGGAGGTCGAGCGGCTGACCGCGCTGGGCGCCCGGGTGCTGCGCGAGGTCCGGGAGCAGGGCGGCGCCTGGACGGTCATGTACGACCCCGAGGGCAACGAGTTCTGCGTCCACTGATTCCCCGCGGCGGCGGGCCGCCGACGGGGGCCTGTGGAAAACTCCGGCGCCGTCGGTCCGTCCGCCTATGGTGGAGGAAGGTCTACAGGGACGGGCGGTACAGGTGTGACCACGACAACGGTGACGGAGACGGGTGCGGGCGGCCCCGCGCTCGAGACGCTGCGCAAGGTCTTCGGCTACGAGTCCTTCCGCGGCGAGCAGCAGGCCGTGGTCGACCACGTCGTCGCCGGCGGGGACGCCGTGGTGCTGATGCCCACCGGCGGCGGCAAGTCGCTCTGCTACCAGATCCCCGCCCTGGTCCGCCCCGGCACCGGCGTGGTGGTCTCGCCGCTGATCGCCCTGATGCAGGACCAGGTCGACGCCCTGCGCGCGGCGGGCGTGCGGGCCGGTTTCCTCAACTCCACCCAGCACTTCGACGAGCAGCGCCTGGTCGAGGCCCAGTTCCAGGCCGGCGAACTGGACCTGCTCTACCTCGCCCCGGAGCGGCTGCGCCTGGAGTCCACCCTCAACCTGCTCTCCCGGGGGCGGATCTCCCTCTTCGCCATCGACGAGGCGCACTGCGTCGCCCAGTGGGGCCACGACTTCCGCCCCGACTACCTGGCGCTGTCGGTGCTGGGCGAGCGCTGGCCCGACGTGCCGCGGATGGCCCTGACGGCGACGGCCACCCGGGCGACGCACGAGGAGATCACCCGCCGGCTCGGCCTGGGCTCCGCCCGGCATTTCGTCGCCGGGTTCGACCGGCCGAACATCCAGTACCGGATCGTGCCCAAGGCCGAGCCGAAGAAGCAGCTGCTGGCCTTCCTGCGCGAGGAGCACCCGCGCGACGCCGGGATCGTGTACTGCCTCTCCCGGAACTCCGTGGAGAAGACCGCCGAGTTCCTCACCGCCCACGGCGTCGACGCGGTGCCGTACCACGCCGGCCTGGACGCCGGGACCCGCGCCGCCCACCAGGCGCGCTTCCTGCGCGAGGAGGGCCTGGTGGTGGTCGCCACCATCGCCTTCGGCATGGGCATCGACAAGCCCGACGTGCGGTTCGTGGCCCACCTGGACCTGCCCAAGTCGGTCGAGGGCTACTACCAGGAGACCGGCCGCGCGGGCCGCGACGGGATGCCCTCCACCGCCTGGATGACGTACGGCCTCAACGACGTCGTCCAGCTGCGGAAGATGATCCTGTCGGGCGAGGGCGACGAGGCCTTCCGCCGACGGGCCCAGGCGCACCTGGACGCCATGCTGGCCCTGTGCGAGACGGTCCGCTGCCGCAGGGAGCAGCTCCTCGCCTACTTCGGCCAGGAGGCCGCCGAGGAGAGGTGCGGCAACTGCGACACCTGCCTGGCGCCGCCGGAGACCTGGGACGCCACCGTGGCCGCCCAGAAGGCGCTGTCCACCGTGGTCCGGCTGGAGAGGGAGCGGCGGCAGAAGTTCGGCGCCACCCAGATCACCGACATCCTGCTCGGCAAGCGCACCGCGAAGGTGATCCAGTTCGACCACGACCAGCTGTCCGTCTTCGGCATCGGCGAGGACCTGGCCGAGGGCGAGTGGCGCGGCGTGATCCGGCAGTTGCTGGCCCAGGGCCTGCTGTCGGTGGAGGGCGAGTACGGGACGCTGGTGCTGACCGAGGGCAGCGCGGCCGTGCTGCGCGGCGAGCGGCAGGTGCCGATGCGCAAGGAGCCGAAGAAGGTGCCCTCGGCGAGGGGCGAGCGCAAGGCCAAGGCGGCGGCCGCGGCGGAGCTCCCCGAGGAGCTCCAGCCGGTCTTCGAGGCGCTGCGCGGCTGGCGGGCCGAGCGGGCCCGGGAGCAGGGCGTCCCCGCCTACGTGATCTTCCACGACGCGACCCTGCGGGAGATCGCGGCGGCTCGCCCGTCGTCGGTGGAGGAGCTGCGCGGCATCAGCGGCATCGGCGAGAAGAAGCTGGCCACCCACGGCGAGAGCGTCGTCGAGCTGCTGACCTCGCTCGACGCCTGAGCGGCCACCCGCCTGGGGCGACGCCCACCTGAGCGGACCGCCCGCCTCGGACGACCGACCGCCCGCCTCGGACGACCACCTGCCTCGGACCCGCCCGCCCGGGGCGCGGCTGGCCCTGGACGACCGTTCGCCCGGGGCGCGGCTCGCGCTGACGGCCGCCCGTCCGGGGCGCGGCTCGCCCCGGCGCGCCGCGTGGGGCGCTCACCTGAGTAGGGCAACGCCCTATTGCACATATCCCGTTGACGTGTCAACCCGTCACGGGGGCGCTCCAGGAGGTCCGTATTCTCTGATCATGCCCGCACCCGCCGCCTATGCGCCCCCCTCCCGCACGCTCCCCGCGTACGCCCTGATCGCCACGGACCTGGACGGCACGCTCCTGCGCGACGACGACACCGTCTCCCCCCGCACCCGTGCGGCGCTGGGGTCGGCGGCCCGCTCCGGCGCTCGGCACCTGGTGGTGACGGGCCGGCCCGCGCCCCGGGTACGCGACCTGCTCGCCGGCATCGGCGGCGGTTTCGCGGTGTGCGGCCAGGGCGCGCAGCTCTACGACGCGGACCGGGACCGGCTGGTGTGGTCGATGACCCTGGACCGGGAGCTGGCGGAGACGGCGCTCGGCAAGATCGAGGCCGAGGTGGGCCAGGTGTACGCGGCCGTCGACCAGGACGGCGTCCAGGGGCTCACGCTGATCGAGCCGGGCTACCGGATGGCGCGGCCCACGCTCCCCGCGGAGCGGGTAGGCCGCCGGAGCGACCTGTGGGAGCGGCCGATCACCAAGGTGCTGCTGTCCCACCCGGAGCTCACCGACGACGAGCTGACCGCGGTGGCGGCCTCGGCGGTCGGCTCGCTGGCCACGGCGACGATGTCCGGCCCCGGGACCGTGGAGCTGCAGCCGCACGGGGTCACCAAGGCCACCGGGCTGGCCATGGCCGCGTCGCGCCTCGGCCTGGGCCCGGAGGACGCCGTCGCCTTCGGCGACATGCCGAACGACGTCCCGATGTTCCGCTGGGCGGCCCACGGGGTGGCCATGGCCAACGCGCACCCGGAGCTGAAGGCGGTCGCCGACGAGGTCACCACGACGAACGAGGACGACGGCGTGGCCGTCGTCCTCGAGCGGTTGTTCCCCTGAGGGAGCGGGGGATCAGTAGGCGCTGTTGACGTTGTCGATCGAGCCGTAGCGGTCGGCGGCGTAGTTGCACGCCGCGACGATGTTGGCGACCGGGTCGAACGGCGAGGTGTCGGTCCCCTCGACGTGGTAGGCGTCGAAGGTGGGGTCGATCACCTGGAGCAGGCCCTTGGAGGGGATGCCGTTGATCGCGTTGATGTCCCAGTCGTTGATGGCGAGCGGGTTGCCCGAGGACTCGCGCATCACGTTGCGGTGGATGCCGTCGTAGGTGCCCGGGATGCCGTGCTTCGCCATGACGGCGAGGGCCTCGCGGATCCAGCCGTCGAGGCTGTCCGTGGTGGCGGCCAGGTGGATGACCTTGTTGCCCGGGGCGACGGTGACCGCGGTCTGCGCGGTGGGGGTCTCGGCGGCCCAGGCGCCGGTGGCGCCCACGATCGGCGCGACGACGACGGCCGCGGCGACGGCGAGGGCCGACGCGGTACGGGTGAGACGGGACATGCGTTCTTCCTCTCCGGCGCCTGCGAGGTGAGCTGTCGGATTCGGGCCAGAAAGGCTGCCCGGCCCGCCGCCCGATGGGGCGGCAGGCTTCACCCCTAGCCGTCCCGGAGGCGCGCTCGCGCGCGCTCCGGTCCGGCGGTGTACCTGGGTCCCCCGCTCCTGCCGTGCGTGGAATGGGTCTGTGGAGTGCGGGCGGCGGCAGGATTCGGCGTTCCGCCCGGCTGGCGCGAAACGTATGCGAGAGCGGATATCCGAAACAAGTACGATCTTCGTGGATCATGCTGGTTGATCATGTTTGAGGGCGATTCGTCCATCGGCCCGCATCCGGGCCCGCTCCTCAACCCGCCCCGCCCGTGGGTGACTTCGGGCCATTGGACCCCGTCCGTCCACCCCGCGCCCCTGTGGCCCATGTCACGGATCGACCGATGATCATACAAAACGAGTGAAGAGGTCGCCAATCCGGCAATATCCCCTCAAACGGACAGGGTGTCTCCGGCCATCTGGCGGGTGGGGGCTGTCGGTGATCCAAACCCGACCGGATACGCTGAGTGGGGTGATGGCAATGACCTATCGACAAGCCGTGTGATCGTCAGCACACACCAGCAGACAGGAGACCCCTCGTGAGCGTGGTCGGGCCGTTCGGGCTGAGGGTTCGGGACCAGGCGCTGGAGACCGCCGTCCAGGCAGGTATGGCGGCCGTCGAGGAAGGTCTGCTCGAAGCCACCAAGAGCGAGGTCCCGTTCATCACCGAGGCCGCTCAGCACCTCGTGAAGGCGGGCGGCAAGCGGTTCCGTCCGCTGCTCGTCATGCTCGCCGCGCAGTTCGGCGACCCGGACGCGCCGGGGATCGTTCCCTCGGCCGTCGTCGTCGAGCTCACGCATCTCGCCACGCTGTACCACGACGACGTGATGGACGAGGCCGAGGTGCGCCGCGGCGTGCCCAGCGCCAACAGCCGCTGGGACAACTCGGTGGCGGTCCTCACCGGCGACTTCCTCTTCGCCCGCGCCTCGCACATCCTGGCCGACCTCGGCCCGGAGGCGGTGCGGGTGCAGGCCGAGGCGTTCGAGCGCCTGGTCACCGGCCAGATCCTGGAGACCGCCGGCCCGTCCGCCGGGCGCTCCCCCATCGACCACTACCTCGACGTGCTGGCCGGCAAGACCGGCTCGCTGGTCGCCGTCGCCTGCCGCTTCGGCGCGATGATGTCCGGCGCCGACCACCAGGTCGTGGACGTGCTCACGCAGTACGGCGAGCGGCTGGGCGTGGCCTTCCAGCTGGCCGACGACGTCCTGGACGTCGCCTCCGACTCCTCCGACTCCGGCAAGACCCCCGGCACCGACCTGCGTGAGGGCATCCCCACGCTGCCGGTGCTGCGGCTGCGCGAGCGGGTGGAGCGGCTGGGGCTGCCCGAGGACGTCGCCCTGTGCGAGCTGCTGGACTCCGACCTGTCGGACGAGGCGCGCCTGGCCGAGGCGGTCGCCCGGCTGCGGGAGCACCCCGCGCTGGAGGACGCCCGGGCGGACACCGTCCGCTACGCGCAGGAGGCCCGTGCCGCGCTGGCCCCGCTGCCGGAGTGCGAGTCCAGGACGGCCCTCATGCACCTCTGCGACGCCGTGGTGCACCGCGCGGGCTGACCTCCTCGCCACGCCCCCGTACCGCACGCCGAAGGCCCGGCTCCCCCCGAGGGAACCGGGCCTTCGGCGTCGATGGGACGCCCGGCGCCGGGCGTCCGTCGTCGGGACGCCCGGCGCTCAGCGGACGAAGATCCCCGCCTGGCTCGCCAGGTCCAGGAAGTACTGCGGCGCCACGCCCAGCACGACGGTGACCGCCGCGCCGACCGCGATCGCCGCGGTCGTCAGCGGCGACGCCACCGCGACCGTCGGCCCGTCCGGCTTGGGCTCGCTGAAGAACATCAGCACGATCACCCGGATGTAGAAGAACGCCGCGACCGCCGAGGACAGCACGCCGACCACCACCAGCGGGGCCGCGCCGCCCTCCGCCGCCGCCTTGAAGACGGCGAACTTCCCCGCGAACCCGGAGGTCAGCGGAATGCCCGCGAAGGCCAGCAGGAAGACCGCGAACACCGCCGCCACCAGCGGCGAACGCCGTCCGAGACCGGCCCACTTGGACAGGTGGGTGGCCTCGCCGCCCGCGTCGCGCACCAGCGTCACCACGGCGAAGGCGCCGACGGTGACGAAGGAGTACGCGGCCAGGTAGAAGAGGACCGAGGAGATGCCCTCCGGCTTCGCCGCGATCACACCGGCCAGGATGAACCCGGCGTGCGCGATGGAGGAGTAGGCCAGCAGCCGCTTGATGTCGGTCTGCGTGATGGCGACGATCGCGCCGATCACCATGGTGACCGCGGCCACGCCCCACATCACCGGCCGCCAGTCCCAGCGCAGCCCCGGAAGCACCACGTACAGCAGCCGCAGCAGCGCGCCGAAGGCCGCCACCTTGGTCGCCGCCGCCATGAAGCCGGTCACCGGGGTAGGAGCGCCCTGGTAGACGTCCGGGGTCCACATGTGGAACGGCACCGCGCCCACCTTGAAGAGCAGACCCATCGTCACCAGCGCGGCGCCCAGGAGCAGCAGCACGTCGTTGCCCATGGTGCCGGCCAGCGCCGGGCTGACCTCGCCGACCGTGCCCTCGACGACCTGGGCGATCCGGCCGTAGGCGACCGAGCCGGAGTAGCCGTAGAGCAGCGCGATGCCGAAGAGGGTGAACGCGGAGGCGAAGGCGCCCAGCAGGAAGTACTTGACCGCGGCCTCCTGCGACAGCAGCCGCTTGCGGCGGGCCAGCGCGCAGAGCAGGTACAGCGGGAGGGAGAAGACCTCCAGCGCGATGAACAGGGTCAGCAGGTCGTTGGCGGCCGGGAAGACCAGCATGCCGCCGACCGCGAAGAGGAGCAGCGGGAACACCTCGGTGGTGGTGAAGCCGGCCTTCACGGCCGCCTTCTCGCTCTCGCTGCCGGGCACCGACGCCGCCTGCGCGGCGAAGGAGTCCACGTGGTTGCCGTGCGCCCGGGGGTCGAGCCGGCGCTCGGCGAAGGTGAACATCGCGACCAGGCCGACCAGCATGATCACGCCCTGCAGGAACAGCGCGGGCCCGTCCACCGCGATCGCGCCCTCGGCGGCGATGCCCGCCCGGGTGGTCGCGTACCCGCCGACCGCGAGCGCCACCACGGCGGCGAAGCCCGAGGCGAGCGCGACGGCGGAGAGGAAGAACTGCGCGTAGTAGCGGACCCGGCGCGGCACGAAGGCCTCCACCAGGATGCCCAGTACCGCCGCGCCGATGACGATCAGCACCGGCGACAGCTGCGCGTACTCGATCGTCGGGGCCGGAATCTTGGCGATCGACCCGTCCGCGGGGGCGGCCAGGTCTGTCCACAGGCCGTGGACGGCTGATGCGCTCACTTGGCCGCCTCCACCTCGGGCTCGGGGTCGTGCTGCTGCACGTCGGACATGGTGTGCCGGACCGCCGGGTTGACGAGGTCCGTGAGGGGCTGCGGGTAGACGCCCAGGAAGATCAGCAGGGCGATCAGCGGGGCCGCGACCGCGAGTTCACGCACCCGCAGGTCGGGCAGCTTGGCGACCTCGGGCCTGACCGGCCCGGTCATGGTCCGCTGGTAGAGCACCAGCGTGTACAGCGCGGCCAGCACGATGCCGAAGGTCGCGATGACGCCGACCACCGGGTAGCGGGCGAAGGCGCCCACCAGCACCAGGAACTCGCTGACGAACGGGGCGAGTCCGGGCAGCGACAGGGTGGCCAGGCCGCCGATCAGGAAGGTGCCGGCCAGCACCGGGGCCACCTTCTGCACGCCGCCGTAGTCGGCGATCAGGCGCGAGCCGCGGCGGGAGATCAGGAAGCCGGCCACCAGCATCAGCGCCGCCGTCGAGATCCCGTGGTTGACCATGTACAGCGTCGCGCCGGACTGGCCCTGGCTGGTCATCACGAAGACGCCCAGGATGATGAAGCCGAAGTGCGAGATGGAGGCGTACGCCACCAGCCTCTTGATGTCCCGCTGGCCGACCGCCAGCAGCGCCCCGTAGACGATGCTGATCAGCGCCAGCACCAGCACCACCGGGGTGGCCCACTTGCTGGCCTCGGGGAAGAGCCCGAGGCAGAAGCGGAGCATCGCGAAGGTGCCGACCTTGTCGACCACGGCCGTGATCAGCACCGCGACCGGGGCGGTGGCCTCGCCCATGGCGTTGGGCAGCCAGGTGTGCAGCGGCCACAGCGGGGCCTTGACGGCGAAGGCGAGGAAGAAGCCGAGGAACAGCAGCCGCTCGGTGTTCGTCCCCATCGTCAGCTCGCCGTCGGCACGGGCGGCCAGGATGTCCGGCAGCGAGAAGCTGCCCGCGGCCACGTACAGCCCGATCACCGCGGCCAGCATGATCAGACCGCCGGCCAGGTTGTAGAGCAGGAACTTGACCGCCGCGTACGACCGCTGGGTGGCGGCCGCCTCCTCGCCCCCCTGGTGGGCGCGGTCCCCGAAGCCGCCGATGAGGAAGTACATCGGGATCAGCATGGCTTCGAAGAAGATGTAGAAGAGGAAGACGTCGGTGGCCTCGAAGGAGAGGATCACCATCGCCTCGACCATCAGGATCAGCGCGAAGAAGCCCTGGGTGGGCCGCCAGCGCTTGGTCTGTGTCTCCAGAGGGTCGGCGTCGTGCCAGCCGGCCAGGACGATGAACGGGATCAGCACCGCGGTCAGCAGCGTGAGCGCCACTCCGATGCCGTCCACGCCGAGCTCGTAGCGGACCCCGAAGGCCGGGATCCAGTCGTAGCTCTCGGTCAGCTGGAAGCGCGCGCCGCCCGGGTCGAAGCGCACCGCGACCACCACGGCCAGGGCCAGCGTGCCCAGCGAGACGAGCAGCGCCAGCCACTTGGCGGCCTCGCGCCGCGCGGCGGGGACGGCGGCGGTGGCGACCGCCCCGAGGGCGGGCAGCACCGCGGTCGCCGTCAGCAGGGGAAAGCTCATGTCAGACCGCCCTCATCAGCAGGGTCGCGGCGACCAGGACCGCCGTACCGCCGAACATCGAGACCGCGTAGGAGCGCGCGAAGCCGTTCTGCAGCCTGCGCATCCGGGAGGAGAGCCCGCCCACCCCGGCCGCGGTGCCGTTGATCACCCCGTCGACCAGGGTGTGGTCGACGTAGACCAGGGAGCGGGTGAGGTGCTCGCCGCCGCGGACCAGGACCACGTGGTTGAAGTCGTCCTGGAGCAGGTCGCGGCGGGCCGCCCGGGTGAGCAGCGAGCCGCGCGGGGCGACCACCGGGACCGGACGCCGGCCGTACTGCAGCCAGGCCAGGCCGACGCCGAGCACCATCACGGTGACGGTGGCGACGGTGACGACCCACGCCTCGACCGGCGGGTGCCCGTGCGCGAAGGAGGTGACCGGCTCCAGCCAGTGCACGAACCGCTCGCCGATGCCGAAGAAGGCGCCGGCGAAGACCGAGCCGAAGGCCAGCACGATCATCGGGACGGTCATCACCTTCGGCGACTCGTGCGGGTGCGGCACCCCGCCGTGTCCCGCGGCCGGCTCCTCTCCCTGTGTCGCCTTCGGCTCCACGTCACGAGCGTCCTGGGACTCGGCCGGCTGGTTACGCCACCGCTCCTCGCCGAAGAAGGTCATCAGCATCACGCGCGTCATGTAGAACGCGGTGATCCCGGCGCCCAGCAGGGCCACCCCGCCCAGGATCCATCCCTGGACGCCGCCCTTGGCGAAGGCCGCCTCGATGATCAGGTCCTTGGAGAAGAACCCGGACAGGCCCGGGAAGCCGATGATCGCCAGGTAGCCGAGGCCGAAGGTCACGAAGGTGACCGGCATGTACTTCCGCAGGCCGCCGTACTTGCGCATGTCGACCTCGTCGTTCATGCCGTGCATCACGGAGCCCGCGCCGAGGAAGAGCCCGGCCTTGAAGAAGCCGTGCGTCACCAGGTGCATGATGGCGAACGCGTAGCCGATCGGGCCGAGGCCCGCGGCCAGCACCATGTAGCCGATCTGCGACATCGTCGAGCCGGCCAGCGCCTTCTTGATGTCGTCCTTCGCGCAACCGACGATCGCACCGAACAGCAGCGTGACCGCGCCGACGATGGTGACCACCAGCTGCGCGTCCGGCGCCGCGTTGAAGATCGCGCCGGAGCGGACGATCAGGTAGACGCCCGCGGTCACCATGGTCGCCGCGTGGATGAGGGCCGAGACCGGGGTCGGGCCCTCCATCGCGTCGCCCAGCCAGGACTGCAGCGGCACCTGGGCGGACTTGCCGCAGGCGGCCAGCAGCAGCATCAGCGCGATCGCCGTGAGCGTGCCCTCGCCCCCCGGCGCGGCAGCGCCTGATGTCGCGGTCCCGACGGAGTCGAGCACCGGGGTGAACGCGAAGGTGCCGAAGGTGGTGAACATCAGCATGATCGCGATGGACAGGCCCATGTCGCCGACCCGGTTGACCAGGAAGGCCTTCTTGGCGGCGGTGGCCGCGCTGGGCTTGTGCTGCCAGAAGCCGATCAGCAGGTAGGACGCGAGACCCACGCCCTCCCAGCCGACGTACAGCAGCAGGTAGTTGTCGGCGAGGACCAGGATCAGCATCGCCGCGAGGAACAGGTTGAGGTAGCCGAAGAACCGGCGGCGGCGCTCGTCGTGCTCCATGTACCCGATCGAGTACACGTGGATGAGCGAGCCGACGCCGGTGATCAGCAGGACGAAGGTGATGGACAGCTGGTCCAGCCGGAACGCCACGTCCGCCTGGAAACCCTCGACCGGGATCCAGCTGTACAGGTGCTGGACCAGGGTGCGGTCCTCCGCGCCCCGGCCCAGCAGGCCGGCGAAGAGGACGGCGCCGAGGACGAAGGAGACGGCGGCCAGGACGGTGCCGATCCAGTGGCCGACCTTGTCCAGCCTCCGGCCGCCGCACAGCAGGACGGCCGCTCCGAGCAGAGGCGCCGCGATCAGCAGCGCGATCATGTTCTCCACGTCAGCGACCCCTTACAGCTTCATCAGTGCGGCGTCGTCGACCGAGGCCGAGTGGCGGGTACGGAAGAGCGACACGATGATCGCGAGCCCGACCACGACCTCCGCGGCGGCGACGACCATCGTGAAGAACGCGATGATCTGGCCGTCGAGGTTGCCGTGCATGCGGGAGAAAGCGATCAGGGAGAGGTTGCAGGCGTTGAGCATCAGCTCGATGCACATGAACACCACGATGGCGTTCCGCCGCACCAGCACTCCGGTGGCTCCGATGGTGAAGAGCAGAGCCGCGAGATAGAGGTAGTTGACCGGATTCACTGCTGGGCCTCCTCCGCCCGCGTCAGCTCCGTGGACCCGCCGCGGCGCGGCCGGGACTCCAGGGGGTCGCGCTCGAGGCGCTCGTTGGAGCGCTGCTCCAGCGCCCGCAGGTCCGCGATGGCCTGGCTGGAGACGTCACGGATCTGGCCGCGCTCGCGCAGCGTGGCGCTGACGGTGAGATCGGACGGGGTGCCGTCGGGCAGCAGGCCCGCGACGTCCACCGCGTTGTGCCGGGCGTAGACGCCGGGGGCGGGCAGCGGCGGGATGTACTCGGCCTTGCGGATGCGCTCCTCGGCCATCTCCCTCTGGGTCTTGGCCCGCTCGGTGCGCTCCCGGTGGGTGAGCACCATCGCGCCGACCGCCGCCGTGATCAGCAGCGCGCCGGTGATCTCGAAGGCGAAGACGTACTTGCCGAACAGCAGGGCGGCCAGGCCCTGGATGTTGCCGCCGGAGTTGGCGGCGGCCAGGCCCTCGAACTCGGTGAGCGTCGCGTTGCCGATCCCGCCGATCAGCAGGACGCCGAAGCCGAGACCGCAGAGCAGGGCGAGCCAGCGCTGGCCCCGGATGGTCTCCTTCAGCGAGTCCGCCGCCGTGACGCCGACCAGCATGACCACGAACAGGAAGAGCATCATGATCGCGCCGGTGTAGACGACGATCTGCACGATGCCCAAGAAGTACGCGCCGTTGGCCAGGTAGAACACGGCGAGCACGATCATCGTGCCGGCCAGGCTGAGCGCGCTGTGCACCGCCCTCTTCAGGAAGACCGTGCCCAGGGCGCCGAGCACCGCGACCGTGCCGAGGATCCAGAACTGCACGGCCTCGCCGGTGGAGGTGGTGTACGCGGCGACGGTGTTCACGCCCCCACCTCCTGCTGGGCGGTGGGCTGCGTGCCGGCGTCCTGCGTGGCCTCTTCGGGGCTCTCGCCCTGGGAGACCGCCACCTGCCGGACGGTGCCGGGGGCGGCCTCGGTGACCAGACCCCGGTAGTAGTCCTGCTCGTCGGTGCCCGGGAAGATCGAGTGGGGCGAGTCGACCATGCCCTCCTCCAGCCCGGCCAGCAGCTGCTCCTTGGTGTAGATCAGGTTCTGCCGGGTCAGGTCGGCGAGCTCGAACTCGTTGGTCATCGTCAGCGCCCGGGTGGGGCAGGCCTCGATGCACAGACCGCAGAGGATGCAGCGCGCGTAGTTGATCTGGTAGACGCGGCCGTACCGCTCGCCGGGCGAGTAGCGCTCCTCGTCCGTGTTGTCCGCGCCCTCGACGTAGATCGCGTCGGCGGGACAGGCCCACGCGCACAGCTCGCAGCCGACGCACTTCTCCAGGCCGTCCGGATGGCGGTTGAGCTGATGCCGTCCGTGGAACCGCGGAGCGGTGGTCTTCTTCTGCTCCGGGTACTGCTCGGTCAGCCGCTTCTTGAACATGGCCTTGAAGGTCACGCCGAAACCGGCCACCGGGTTCATGAACCCCGGCTTGGTGTCGGCCGCGCTCTGCTGTGCCGCGGCCTTCTGTGCCAGGCCCTTGTCCGCCGCGGCCTTCCGGGCCGGGGCGTTGTGTTCGTCAGCCATCGGACGCCTCCTTTCCCTGCAGAGATCCGTCACGGGGTCCGTCGCCGTGGGTGTCCGGGCCGCCGCTGACCACGAGCTCACGCTCGGAGCGCGAACGGCGCCGGGGCACCGGCGGCAGCTCCTGGCCCGGCAGCGGGGGCACCGGGAAGCCGCCGGCCATCGGGTCGAACGCGGCCGGCTCGGCGGCGGCCTCCTCCCCCTGGGGCGACCCGCGGCGCTCGCGCAACATGTCCACGACCAGCGAGACCAGCAACAGGGCGATGATCGCCCCGGCCACGTAGAGGGCGATGTCGGTGAAGCCGTAGCCCTCGTTGCGCAGCGCCCGCATGGTGGCGACCACCATCAGCCACACCACGGAGACCGGGATGAGGACCTTCCAGCCGAGCTTCATCAGCTGGTCGTAGCGGACGCGGGGCAGCGAGCCGCGCAGCCAGATGAAGAAGAACAACAGCAGCTGGACCTTGACGACGAACCAGAGCATCGGCCACCAGCCGTGGTTCGCGCCCTCCCAGAAGGTGCTGATCGGGTACGGGGCCCGCCAGCCGCCCAGGAAGAGCGTGGTGGCGACCGCCGAGACCGTCACCATGTTCACGTACTCGGCGAGCATGAACATCGCGAACTTGATCGACGAGTACTCGGTGTTGAAGCCGCCGACCAGGTCGCCCTCGGACTCGGGCATGTCGAACGGCGCCCGGTTGGTCTCGCCGACCATGGTGACGATGTAGAGGACGAAGGAGACCGGCAGCAGCACGATGAACCAGCGGTTCTCCTGCTGGGCGACGATCTCCGAGGTCGACATGGACCCGGAGTAGAGGAACACCGAGGCGAAGGCCGCGCCCATGGCGATCTCGTAGGAGATCATCTGGGCGCAGGAGCGCAGGCCGCCCAGGAGCGGGTAGGTGGAGCCGGAGCTCCAGCCGGCCAGCACGATGCCGTAGATGCCGACCGAGGCGACCGCGAGGATGTAGAGCATCGCGATCGGCAGGTCGGTCAGCTGCATGGTGGTGCGCTGGCCGAAGATGGAGACCTCGTTGCCCGGCGGGCCGAACGGGATCACCGCGATGGCCATGAAGGCGGGGATCGCGGCGACGATCGGCGCCAGGACGTACACCACCTTGTCGGCCCGGCGGACGATCACGTCCTCCTTGAGCATCAGCTTCATGCCGTCGGCCAGGGACTGCAGGAGTCCCCAGGGGCCGTGCCGGTTCGGGCCGATGCGCAGCTGCATCCAGGCGACGACCTTGCGCTCCCAGACGATGGCGAACAGCACCGTCACCATCAGGAACGCGAAGCAGAAGACGGCCTTGACGACGACCAGCCACCAGGGGTCCTGGCCGAACATCGAGAGGTCTTCCGCGGCCAGACGCGTCAGGTTCGGGTTCACGCTTCGGCCTCCTCGGCGGTACCGGGG
Organism: Streptomyces sp. NPDC056600; assembly: GCF_042792855.1. NCBI lineage: Bacteria > Bacillati > Actinomycetota > Actinomycetes > Kitasatosporales > Streptomycetaceae > Streptomyces > Streptomyces sp. NPDC056600. The sequence goes on along the minus strand of NZ_JBHTVQ010000017.1, from coordinate 29,001 downwards.
GCCTCGGCGGCGAGGGTCGCCGGGCCGACGCGGACCAGGGCGCCGGGCAGCGCCCCGGTGTCGGAGGCGACGCCGCCCCCGGTGGAGTTGAGCGGCAGCCACACCACCCGGTCGGGCATCGCGGTCACCGTCAGCGGCAGCGCGACGCTGCCGGCCGGGCCGGTCACGGCGACCTGGTCGCCGTCCTTGACGCCCGCCTCGGCGGCGGTGGCGGCGGAGAGCCGCGCGGTGGCCGCGTGACGGGTGCCGGCCAGGGCGTCGTCGCCCTGCTGGAGGACGCCCAGGTCGAGCAGGAGCCGGTGTCCGGCGAGGACCGCCTCGCCCGCGGCGGGGCGGGGCAGGTCGGCGGGGACGGCGGCCGGGCCCTCGGGGCGCTGCCCCTCCCAGACGCCGAGCCGGTCGATCTCCGCACGCGTGGTGCGCAGGTCGGGCAGGCCCAGGTGACGGTCCATGGCGTCGGCCAGCATGTGCAGCACCCGGCTGTCCGCCGGGTGGTGGCGGGTGGCCGACTGGTCGGGCTTCAGGGCTGCCTCGAACGGGCGAACCCTTCCTTCCCAGTTGACGAAGGCGCCGGCCTTCTCGGCGACCGCGGCCACCGGCAGCACCACGTCGGCGTGCTCGGTGACCTCGCTCGGCCGTAGTTCGAGCGAGACCAGGAAGCCCACCTCGGCGAGCGCCCTGCGGGCCAGGGCCGGGTCGGGCAGGTCGGCGACCTCGACGCCGGCGACGACCAGCGCCGCCAGCTCGCCCTCGGCCGCCGCGTCGAGCATGCGGGCGGTGTCGCGCCCCGGACGCTCGGGCAGTGCGGCGGTCCCCCAGGCGGCGGCCACCTCGCGGCGGGCCTGCGGGTCGTGGGCGGGCCGGCCGCCGGGCAGCAGCCCGGGCAGCGCGCCCGCCTCGATCGCGCCGCGCTCGCCGGCCCGGCGCGGGATCCACGCCAGGCGGGCGCCGGTGGCGGTGGCCACCCGGACCGCGGCGGTCAGCCCGCCCGGTACCGCGGCGAGCCGCTCGCCGACCAGGATCACCGCGCCCTCGGCGCGCAGCGCCTCGGCCACCTTCGGGGCGTCGCCCTCCAGTCCGGTGCCGCCGGCCAGCGCCTCGAGCCAGGCCGTCTCGGTGCCGGGGGCGGCCGGCAGCAGCGTGCCGCCCGCCTTGGTCAGGCCCCGGGTGGCGTGGCTCGCCAGCGAGAACACCTTCTGGCCGTGCTTGCGCCAGGCCTTGCGGAGCCGCAGGAAGACGCCGGGCGCCTCCTCCTCCGCCTCGAACCCGGCCAGCAGCACGGCCGGCGCCTGCTCCAGCGTCGTGTACGTGAGGCCGGTGCCGTCGAGACCGACACCGCGCCCCGCCACCCGGGAGGCGAGGAAGACGGACTCCTCGTCGCTGTGCGCCCGGGCCCGGAAGTCGATGTCGTTGGTGTCCAGCGCGATCCGGGCGAACTTGGCGTACGCGTAGGCGTCCTCGACGGTGAGCCGTCCGCCGGTCAGCACACCGGCCCGGCCGCGCGCGATGCTCAGACCGCGGGCCGCGGCCTCCAGCGCCTCCGGCCAGGACGCCGGCTCCAGCACGCCCTCCGCGTTGCGGACCAGCGGCGTCGCCAGACGGTCACGCTGCTGGGCGTAACGGAAGGCGAAGCGGCCCTTGTCGCAGATCCACTCCTCGTTGACCTGCGGGTCGTCCGCTGCCAGCCGGCGCATCACCTTGCCGCGCCGGTGGTCGGTGCGGGTGGCGCAGCCGCCCGCGCAGTGCTCGCAGACCGAAGGGCTGGAGATCAGGTCGAACGGGCGGGCCCGGAACCGGTAGGCGGCCGAGGTCAGCGCGCCGACCGGGCAGATCTGGATGGTGTTGCCGGAGAAGTACGACTCGAACGGGTCGCCCACACCGGTGCCGACCTGCTGGAGCGCGCCGCGCTCGAGCAGTTCGATCATCGGGTCGCCGGCGATCTGGTTCGAGAAGCGGGTGCAGCGGGCGCAGAGCACGCAGCGCTCTCGGTCCAGCAGCACCTGGCTGGAGATGGGGACCGGCTTCTCGAAGGTGCGCTTGTGACCCTCGAAGCGGGACTCGGCGTTGCCGTGCGACATCGCCTGGTTCTGCAGCGGGCATTCGCCGCCCTTGTCGCAGACCGGGCAGTCCAGGGGGTGGTTGATGAGCAGCAGCTCCATGACCCCCTTCTGCGCCTTCTCGGCGACCGGGGAGGACAGCTGCGTCTTCACCACCATGCCGTCGGTGCAGGTGATGGTGCAGGAGGCCATCGGCTTGCGCTGGCCCTCCACCTCCACGATGCACTGGCGGCAGGCGCCGGCCGGGTCGAGGGCCGGGTGGTCGCAGAACCGGGGGATCTCGATGCCGAGCTGCTCGGCGGCCCGGATGACCAGGGTGCCCTTGGGCACGCTGATCTCGGCGCCGTCGATGGTCAGGGAGACGAGGTCCTCCGGGGGCACCGCTCCCGGTCCGCCGCCGGAGGGAGCACTGGTCGGCGCGGTCATGCGTTCACCTCCGTGTGCTTGTCCGCCCAGACGGTGGACTTCGCCGGGTCGAAGGGGCAGCCGCGACCCCTGATGTGCTCCTCGTACTCGTCGCGGAAGTACGTGAGGGAGGAGAAGATCGGCGAGGCGGCGCCGTCGCCGAGGGCGCAGAACGACTTGCCGTTGATGTTGTCGGCGATGTCGTTCAGCTTGTCGAGGTCGGCCATCTCGCCCTTGCCGGCCTCGATGTCGCGCAGCAGCTGGACGAGCCAGTAGGTGCCCTCGCGGCAGGGGGTGCACTTGCCGCAGGACTCGTGCGCGTAGAACTCGGTCCAGCGGGTGACCGCGCGGACCACGCAGGTGGTCTCGTCGAAGCACTGCAGGGCCTTGGTGCCGAGCATGGAGCCGGCCGCGCCGACGCCCTCGTAGTCCAGCGGGACGTCGAGGTGCTCGTCGGTGAACATCGGGGTGGAGGAGCCGCCGGGCGTCCAGAACTTGAGGCGGTGGCCGGGCCGCATGCCGCCGCTCATGTCGAGCAGCTGGCGCAGCGTGATGCCGAGCGGGGCCTCGAACTGGCCGGGGTTGGCGACGTGGCCGCTGAGCGAGTACAGCGTGAAGCCCGGGGACTTCTCGCTGCCCATGGAGCGGAACCACTCCTTGCCGTGGTGCATGATCGCGGGCACCGAGGCGATGGACTCCACGTTGTTGACCACGGTGGGGCAGGCGTAGAGGCCGGCGACCGCCGGGAAGGGCGGGCGCAGCCTCGGCTGGCCGCGGCGGCCCTCCAGCGAGTCGAGCAGCGCCGTCTCCTCGCCGCAGATGTACGCGCCCGCGCCCGCGTGCACGGTGATGTCCAGGTCGATGCCGCTGCCCAGGACGTTCTCGCCGAGGTAGCCGGCCGCGTAGGCCTCGCGCACGGCGGAGTGCAGCCGCCGCAGCACGGGGACGACCTCGCCGCGCAGGTAGATGAAGGCGTGCGAGGAGCGGATGGCGTAGCAGGCGATGATCATTCCCTCGATGAGGGAATGCGGGTTCGCGTAAAGAAGGGGAATGTCCTTGCAGGTGCCCGGCTCCGACTCGTCGGCGTTGACGACGAGGTAGTGCGGCTTGCCGTCGCCCTGCGGGATGAACTGCCACTTCATCCCGGTGGGGAAGCCGGCGCCGCCTCGGCCGCGCAGGCCGGAGTCCTTGACGTAGGCGATCACCTCGTCGGGGCTCATGGTCAGCGCCTTGCGCAGTCCCTCGTAGCCGTCGTGCCGGCGGTAGACGTCCAGGGTCCAGGAACGGTCCTCGTCCCAGAACGCCGACAGCACGGGAGCGAGCAGCTTGTCCGGGCTCGTCTCGTTGAGCTCTCCGGTCGCCACACTCATCACTCCCCCTCCTCTTCTTCGGCGGACCCGGCCGAGCCGGGCACGGGTCCTGCCGGGTGGGCCGGGTCGGACGCCGAGGTGGTGCTCGGCGCGTCGTGCGAGCTGGGGTGCGACGCGGGCGGGGGCCCGGTGCGCGGCCCGTCGCCCGGTGCGGCCTCGCGCGAGGAGGCGTCCGGGCGGTCGGCGTCGCGCGCGGCGGCGTCGCGCGGGTGGACGACGCGGGCGCCGAGCGGCTGGCCCTTGGCGAGGCGGAGCCCGAGCAGCGAGGCGGGGCCGGCACTGCCGCCCGCCTCGACGGCGCCGGGGCGCTCGTCGGGGAAGCCGGCCAGGATGCGCGCCGTCTCCTTGAAGGTGCACAGCGGCGCGCCGCGGGTCGGGGAGACCGGGCGGCCCTCGATGAGGTCGTCGACCAGCTGCCGGGCGGTGGCCGGCGTCATGTTGTCGAAGAACTCCCAGTTGACCATCACCACCGGGGCGAAGTCGCAGGCCGCGTTGCACTCGATGTGCTCCAGGGTGACCTTGCCGTCGGCGGTGGTGCCGTTGTTGCCGACGCCCAGGTGCTCCTGGAGGTCCTCGAAGATGGCGTCGCCGCCCATCACCGCGCAGAGCGTGTTGGTGCACACGCCCACCTGGTAGTCGCCGCTCGGCCGGCGCCGGTACATCGTGTAGAAGGTGGCGACGGCGGTGACCTCGGCGGTGGTGAGGTCCAGCATCTCGGCGCAGAACCTCATGCCGGTGCGGGTGACGTGCCCTTCCTCCGACTGCATCAGGTGCAGCATCGGCAGCAGCGCGGAGCGGGAGTCCGGGTAGCGGGCGATGATCTCGCGCGCGTCGGTCTCCAGCCGGGTCCGCACGTCCGCCGGGAAGTCCGGCGCGGGCAGTTCGGGCATTCCCAGGCCGACGCTCCGGGAGGGTGTGCCCTGCTCAGGTGTGGTGGTCACCGGTCGACGCCTCCCATCACGGGGTCGATGGACGCGACGGCGACGATGACGTCGGCGACCTGGCCGCCCTCGCACATCGCCGCCATGGCCTGCAGGTTGGTGAAGGACGGGTCGCGGAAGTGGACCCGGTAGGGGCGGGTGCCGCCGTCGGAGACGACGTGCACGCCCAGCTCGCCCTTGGGCGACTCAACCGCCGTGTAGGCCTGGCCGGGCGGGACCCGGAAGCCCTCGGTGACCAGCTTGAAGTGGTGGATCAGGGCCTCCATGGAGGTGCCCATGATCTTCCGGATGTGGTCGAGGGAGTTGCCGAGACCGTCCGGGCCGAGCGCCAGCTGGGCGGGCCAGGCGATCTTCTTGTCGGCGACCATCACCGGTCCCGGCTTCAGCCGGTCCAGGCACTGCTCGACGATGTGCAGCGACTGGCGCATCTCCTCCAGCCGGATCAGGAAGCGGCCGTAGGAGTCGCAGGTGTCGGCGGTCGGGACCTCGAAGTCGTAGGTCTCGTAGCCGCAGTAGGGCTGCGTCTTGCGCAGGTCGTGCGGCAGGCCGGTGGAGCGCAGGATCGGGCCGGTGGCGCCGAGCGCCATGCAGCCGGCCAGGTCCAGGTAGCCGACGTCCTCCATGCGGGCCTTGAAGATGGGGTTCCCGGTGGCGAGCTTGTCGTACTCCGGGAGGTTCTTCCTCAGCTTCTTGATCGCCTCGCGGATCTGGTCCACGGCGCCCGGCGGGAGGTCCTGGGCCAGGCCGCCCGGCCGGATGTACGCGTGGTTCATCCGCAGGCCGGTGATCAGCTCGTACAGGTCCAGGATGATCTCGCGGTCCCGGAAGCCGTAGATCATGATCGTGGTGGAGCCGAGCTCCATGCCGCCGGTGGCGATGCACACCAGGTGCGAGGAAAGCCGGTTGAGCTCCATCAGCAGGACGCGGATGAGCGTCGCCCGGTCGGGTACCTGGTCCTCGATGCCGAGGAGCTTCTCCACCCCGAGGCAGTAGGCCGTCTCGTTGAAGAAGGAGGTCAGGTAGTCCATGCGGGTGACGAAGGTGGTCCCCTGCGTCCACGTCCGGTACTCGAGGTTCTTCTCGATGCCGGTGTGCAGGTAGCCGATGCCGCAGCGGGCCTCGGTGACCGTCTCGCCCTCGATCTCCAGGATCAGGCGCAGCACGCCGTGCGTGGACGGGTGCTGGGGACCCATGTTGACGACGATGCGCTCGTCGTCGGCCTTGGCGGCCGCCTCGACGACCTCGTCCCAGTCGCCTCCGGTGACCGTGTAGACCTTGCCCTCGGTGGTCTCGCGGGCTGTTGCCGACTGCGTGCTCATGAGTACGACCTCCGCTGGTCCGGAGCCGGGATCTGGGCGCCCTTGTACTCGACGGGGATGCCGCCGAGGGAGTAGTCCTTGCGCTGCGGATGGCCCTGCCAGTCGTCCGGCATCATGATCCGCGTGAGGGCCGGGTGGCCGTCGAAGACGATGCCGAAGAAGTCGTACGTCTCGCGCTCGTGCCAGTCGTTGGTCGGGTACACCGACACCAGCGAGGGGACCCTCGGGTCGGCGTCGGGCGCGCTGACCTCCAGCCGGATCAGCCGGTTGTGGGTGATCGACCGCAGGTGGTACACGGCGTGCAGCTCGCGGCCCTTGTCGTTCGGGTAGTGCACGCCGCTGACGCCGGTGCACAGCTCGAACCGCAGCGCCGGGTCGTCGCGCAGCGTGCGGGCGACGCGGAGCAGGTGCTCGCGCTCGACGTGGAAGGTGAGCTCGCCGCGGTCGACGACGGTGCGCCCGATCGCGTTCTCGGGAAGGAGCCCCTGCTCCTCCAAGGCGCCCTCCAGCTCGTCGGCCACCTCGTCGAACCAGCCGCCGTAAGGCCGGGAGGACGGGCCGGGGAGCCGCACCGGGCGGACCAGGCCGCCGTAGCCGGAGGTGTCGCCGCCGTTGTTCGCGCCGAACATGCCGCGCTGGACGCGGATCTCCTCGCCGTGGTCCCCCCGCTGTCCGGGGAGGTTCGAGGCGGAGAGCTCCTTCTCCGGGTTGGGCTCGTGGCGCCTTTCGGGTTCTTTGGCGTCGCTCATCGAAGGAGGCCCTTCATCTCGATGGTCGGCAGGGCCTTCAGCGCCGCCTCCTCCGCCTCCCGGGCCGCCTCCTCGGCGTTCACGCCGAGCTTGGAGGTGCGGACCTTCTCGTGGAGCTTGAGAATCGCGTCCATCAGCATCTCCGGCCGCGGCGGGCAGCCGGGGAGGTAGATGTCGACCGGCACGATGTGGTCGACGCCCTGCACGATCGCGTAGTTGTTGAACATGCCGCCCGACGAGGCGCAGACCCCCATGGAGATCACCCACTTGGGGTTGGGCATCTGGTCGTAGACCTGGCGCAGGACGGGGGCCATCTTCTGGCTCACCCGCCCGGCCACGATCATCAGGTCGGCCTGCCGCGGCGATCCGCGGAAGACCTCCATGCCGAACCTCGCCAGGTCGTACCGGCCGGCGCCCGTCGTCATCATCTCGATGGCGCAGCACGCCAGGCCGAACGTGGCGGGGAACATGGATGACTTGCGCACCCAGCCCGCCGCCTGCTCGACGGTGGTCAGCAGGAATCCGCTCGGCAGCTTTTCCTCGAGTCCCATGTCTCTCAGCCCCTCAGGCCCCTAGGGGGCTCTCAGTCCCATTCCAGGCCGCCGCGCCGCCACACGTAGGCGTACGCGACGAAGACGGTGAGCACGAAGAGCAGCATCTCGACGAGCCCGAAGATCCCCAGGGCGTCGAAGGTGACCGCCCACGGGTAGAGGAAGACGATCTCGATGTCGAAGATGATGAAGAGCATCGCCGTCAGGTAGTACTTGATGGGGAATCGCCCACCGCCGGCCGGTTGAGGGGTCGGCTCGATACCGCACTCGTACGCCTCGAGCTTTGCTCGGTTGTAGCGCTTTGGACCGATAAGCGTGGCCATGACCACGGAGAAGATCGCAAAGCCTGCCCCGAGGGCTCCCAGTACGAGGATGGGCGCATACGCGTTCACCGCTCCTCGCTCCTCTCAGTCGGCACTGGACTGCTGGCGATTGCACACCGGGCCCGTCGACCGCCTCACCGCGTCCACGAAGATCGAGAACATGTGAAGCAGGTCACAAGCCCGGCTGCTCCGCATCCTATGCCTGGTGGTCTGTGATCTGCGACACGCGATACGAGACGGGCTTTGTGATCTCTGCCACCTGGACGGCCGCCAACGGCCGCGGTGAGCTTGGATCTTGACGCTGCACGCACACAACTGATCACACGAAGTGACAAGTTGACTCATCCACGCAGGCCAGAGCGCGCGTCTCCATATCAAGAGACTTACCGTGCATGCAAATTCGCGGTGGATGTTGATCATTGATATAAGCGCCCGCTTCCCTCGAAGGGGCGGAGCCGGGGCGCGGAGAGGGCTCCGGGCCGGCCGGGAGCGTGTGCGCGCGTTCACGAGCGACACGAGAAGATCACGGCAGTGACCTGTCCGTGACCTCCGCCACATCCGGGAACCGTTCGCGGGGTCCCGAGTTGGCGAAGTCGTGCACGGATGGTAAGCGAGGGCAAATCGGGCGTAACGACGGAAGCCGGTGCTCACAGCCTCGTAACGCCGCGCCCGATTCGCACCTTTGGGGCCCAATATCCTTTCCGTGCGCGCATCTTAGGGGACGGGGGACGCCAAATGTGGCGGACGGCACGATTGTTGAAGGGAGCGTGAACCCCTGGTAGGTCTGGTGCACATGTCCCAGACCGCTCACATACGCAGCCACCGGAAGCCCCGCCGCAGCGCCTCGAAGATCGCAGTGCGCGCAGGGGTCGCCGGTGGCGTTCTCAGCACCCTGGCCGTGGCCGGCGCCTCGGGTACGGCGACTGCGGCCGAGTCCGTGACGCAGACGCTGGAACTGCCCACGCTCACGGCCGACCTGTCGACCGAGGTCGCCCTCTCCGCGGAGGCCACCGCCTCCGCCGCCGCCTCCTACGAGCTCCAGGCCGAGCGCGACGCCGCCGCCGAGCGCGCCGCCGAACTGGCCGACCGCAACCTCGAGAAGGCCAAGGCCGAGGCCGCGGCCAAGAAGAAGGCCGAGGAGGCCGCCGCCCGCGAGGCCGCCGAGCGCGCCTCCCGCGACTCCTCCCGCGACACCCTCACCACCACGGCCGCGAGCACCTCCGGCTCCAACTCCAGCACCGCCGCCACGGGCTCCGCCGCCTCGGTGGTCGCCTTCGTCAAGGCGCAGATCGGCGACGCCTACGTCTCCGGCGCCACCGGCCCCAACGCCTGGGACTGCTCCGGCCTCGTCCAGGCCGCCTACAAGCAGGTCGGCGTCAGCCTGCCGCGCGTCTCCCAGGACCAGTCCGTGGCCGGTACCCAGGTCTCGCTGAGCAACCTGCAGCCGGGCGACATCCTCTACTGGGGTGGCGCGGGCAGCGCGTACCACGTGGGCATCTACGTGGGCGGCGGCCAGTTCGTCGGCGCGCAGAACTCCGGCACCGGTGTCATCCAGGCGTCCCTCGACTACGACCCGCCGTCCGGCGCGGTCCGCGTCCTCTGACGTACCCGACATGACGAAGGGCCGCAGCCTCGGGGGCTGCGGCCCTTCGCCGTGTCCGGGGCGGCCGCCCGCTCAGGGGCGGCCCACGGCGTTCAGCACCACCGCGGCGATGTCGTCGGCGGGGTGCGCGTCGTGCGACAGGTCGCCCGTGAGGGTGACGGCTCCGGTCGCGTCGTGGACCATCCTGTCGATCCGCAGCCGGAACGGGAACGTCCGACGGCTGTTCTCGGCGAGCGCGCCGGGCACGCACCGGAAGACGCCGTCCCCGACGGGCGCGCAGGAGTCGGGGACGCCGGTCACGGTGGAGCCCTCGGGCGCGTGGAACACCAGCGCCAGCTCCTCGCCGCCGCCCGCGCCCGAGTACCAGGCGGGCCCCGCGTTCCTCAGCCCCGCCTCCACGGTCACCGTGCGGCCGATGCCGCCGCGCGCCGAGTCGCCGGTCGCCGCCAGTGCGAGGACGCCGCTGTCCGGCAGGACCAGCGCGACGTCGTCCGCGTACCCCGCGGCCGGCGCGGTGGCCGCACGGCGCACGGTCAGCGGGGCGCCCGTGCCCTGCCGGTACTCCCCGCCCGCCGTCATCTCCTCGGCCCGCGCCGCGCCTCCCTCGACCACCGTGTAGGCGAGGGTGTCGTGCAGGGCGAAGGCGCGGGCGATGACCGCGAAGGGCTCGGTGAGCTCGTAGGGGGCGCCCGCCTCGAAGACGCCCGGCAGCACGCAGACGGCCTCGACGCCCTGCCCGGCCGGCGGCCCGTCGGTGTCCTCCGCGTACCAGCAGTTGTCGTGGGCCCGGGCGAAGGAGAGACCGCGGGTGCCGGTGACCCGCAGGATCGCGCCCCGGCCGTCCGCGCCCTCGTTGCGGAACCCCAGCGGCGCGGGGAACACGTCGCCGGCCCGGAACCCGGGCGGCGCGGACAGGACCCGCTCCTGGTAGGCGGGCTCCTGGGGCTCCGGCGCGAGAACCCTGACGGTCAGCGGCCGGGAGGTGAAGGCCAGCCCCTCGCCCTGGCCGGTCACCGTGAGCACGCCGGTGACGCCGGCGGCGGCGTCCGGGTCGATCAGCAGCGACAGGACGGCGACCGGGAAGTCCGGCCAGTACATGCGGTCGTACGAGCACGTGGTGACCGGGCCGTCCCCGCACGGCAGGTCCACCGAGGCGACGCCGTCCAGGCCCGTCGCGTCGAAGGTGAGGGTGTACGGACCGTCGTGCACCGGGGGCACCGCGCCCGTCTCCGGGTCCGGCTCCGGCTCGGGACCCGGCACCTCCAGGTACGGGAACAGTTCGTGGAACTCGCCCGCCCGCACGTCCATCCGCTCCGGCGAGAAGCCGACGGAGACCGGCAGCGGCTCCTCCGCGCCGGCGGTGGCCGCCCCGGCGTTCGCCGTCGTGCCGCCGAGCAGCAGCGCCGCGACCGCCAAGGCTCCCCAGGCCTTCTCGCGCAGGCGCGCCGCGGACGCCCCCAGCGGGCGTCGCGTCCGTCTCGTCCGTGACCTCATGTGCTGCCCCCTGTCGCCGTGGGACGCCGGGCGGCGCCCCACGGCGTAGGACGTCCCGCGCCCGCACCGCGTTGCCGGGAGCACGGTCACGAAGCGGTCAATTCCCCTTGTTCTCCGCCGGCTTGCGGCTGCCGCGCGTCCGGCCCGCGTCAGCCCCGCGTCGACCCGCGCCCGGCCCGCTTCCGCCGCGCGCGGTCAGGAGCGGGGCGTGATCCGCGCGAGGGCGTTGAGGACCCGGTCGACGGCGTCGCCGCCGGTGGGGTCGGTGAGGTTGTTGACCAGCCGGAAGGCGATCCGCATCAGCTGCGGGTGGGAGAGGCCCCGTTCGGCGGCCAGCTTCATCACCGCGGGCCGGCCGATCAGCTTCACGAAGGCGCGGCCCAGCGTGTAGTAGCCGCCGTGGGCGGCCTTCAGGACCTGCGGGTAGTGCCGCAGCGCCGCCTCCCGGCCCTCGGCCCCGCGCCGGGCGCGGGCCTGGACGACCACCTCGGCGGCGATCCGCCCGGATTCCATCGCATAGGCGATGCCCTCGCCGTTGAACGGGTTGACGGCGCCCGCCGCGTCGCCGGTCAGCAGCAGCCCGGCGGTGTAGTGCGGCTGCCGGTTGAACCCCATCGGCAGCGCCGCGCCGCGCACCGGGCCGGTCATGTTCTCCGGGGTGAAGCCCCACTCCTCGGGCAGCGAGGCGCACCAGCGGTTCAGCACGCCGCGCCAGTCCGGGTCCCGGTACGGCAGCGAGGCGTCCAGAACGCCCAGGCCGACGTTGCAGGTGCCGTCGCCCATGCCGAAGACCCAGGCGTAACCGGGGAGCAGGCGGCCGTCCGGCTCCGGACGGTCCCGCACCTCCAGCCAGGACTCCAGGTAGTCGTCGTCGTGGCGCGGGCTGGTGAAGTAGGTGCGCACCGCGACGCCCATCGGGCGGTCGTCCCGCCGGTGCAGACCCATCGCGAGGGAGAGACGGCTGGAGTTGCCGTCGGCGGCCACCACCAGCGGGGCGCGGAAGGTCACCGGAGCCTTGTCCTCGCCCAGCCTGGTGTGCACGCCGGTGATCCGGCCGGTGCGGTCGTCCAGGACGGGCCCGGTGACGTTGCAGCGCTCGACCAGGCGGGCGCCGGCCTTCCGCGCCTGGTGGGCCAGCCGTTCGTCGAAGTCGTCCCGCCGCCGGACCAGGCCGTGGTCGGGGAAGGTCGCCAGCTGGGGCCAGTCCAGCTCCATCCGCATCCCGCCGGAGATCACCCGCAGCCCCTTGTTGCGCAGCCAGCCGGCCTCCGGGGAGATGTCGATCCCCATCGCGACCAGTTCCTTCACGGCGCGCGGGGTGAGGCCGTCGCCGCACACCTTCTCGCGCGGGAACGCGGTCTTCTCCAGCAGCAGGACGTCGAGTCCGGCACGGGCCAGGTGGTACGCGGCGGTGGAGCCCGCCGGGCCGGCGCCGACCACGATCACGTCGGCGGTCTCCGGGAAGGCCTCGGTGCCGGGCAGCGGGACGGCCTCGTCCTCGGGGGCCTGGGCCTGGGTGGCGTCAGGGAGCGGCTCGGGCACTGCGGAATCTCCCCGGGATCGAAGGTGCCGACGGGGTGCGACATGGGCAGTGTATGCAGCGACCACCCGTCTCCGGCCGAAGGACGTCCCGTGAACCGAACGCTGCCTGTGGTGAGACTCCGCGTGCCGACCGAGGAGGACGCCTGGACGTGGCACACCCTGTTCGGCGACGCGGAGGTGATGCGGTTCCTCGGCGGCCCCCGTGAGCTGTCCGCGTACCACGAGAGCACCGCCCGCCAGCGCCGGAACGACGCCGAACTCGGTTTCTGCTTCTGGTCGGTGCTCACCGAGGACGACGAGGTGGTGGGGTTCGCCGGCGCCCAGCCGTGGCCGCACGCCTGGGGTCCGGCGGTCGGCGAGATCGAGATCGGCTGGCGGATGGGCCGCGCCCACTGGGGCCACGGCTACGTCACCGCCGCCGCGCTGCAGACGCTGGACCGGCTGCGGGAGTCCGGCGTCGAGTCGGTGGTCGCGATGGTCCTCGCGGAGAACGAGCGGTCCGTCGCGGTCACCCGGCGGCTCGGCATGGAACTGGAGCAGCGGTTCGTCGTCCCGGACGGCTCGCGGGAGGGTCACATGTACCGGCTGGCCCTGACCTGAGAGCCGATCGGAGGGCTGAGGGCCGCCCGGCGTCCTGACCACGGGGAACGACGGGGAACGGCGCGGAAACAGGGGTGCCGTGACGGGGGTCGCGTTGGCAGGATGCACCGACCGATCAATTCCGGCCCCTGAGGACCTTCCGTGACTCGATCTCTTCCCGTCGTGAAACTCCGCGTCCCCACCGAGGAGGACGCCGTGGCCTGGCACGGTCTCTTCGACGACCCGGAGGTGATGGAGTTCTTCGGCGGGAAGTCCGCCTCGCCGGCCGCCTACGAGAGGATCACCGCCCGGCAGCGGGGCTACGCCGAGCAGTACGGCTTCTGCCTGTGGTCCGTGCTCGACGAGGACGACCAGGTCGTCGGCTTCGTGGGCGCGCAGCCGTGGGGGCAGGAGTGGGGGCCGGACCGGGAGACGATCGAGGTCGCCTGGCGGATGGGCCGCGCCCACTGGGGCCGCGGCTACGTCACCGCCGCGGCGCTGCGGACGCTGGAGGTCCTTCGGGAGAGCGGGCTCACCTCCGTGATCGCGATGGTCGACGCGGAGAACGAGCGCTCCATAGCGGTCACCCGGCGGCTCGGCATGGAGCTGGAGGAGCGGCTGATCGCTCCGGACACGCAGCGGGACTGGAACATGTACCGGCTCTCCCTGAGCTGACGCCCTGTCGGGCGCCGTCGCTGGGGCGGGCGGGCCTGCGCCCTGTCCCGCCCCCGCGGCGGCCCCGCGTCAGGTGCGGGGCCGCGCGAAGCGGGAGGCCACGGCGGCGGGGCCGAGCACCCACAGGATGCCGAGGAGCGCGGCGAACCCGAGGTCCAGGCCGACGTGGATCAGCGTGCGCCTCCGGACGATGTCGTGCAGGAACTCGTCGCCGAAGCCGGCCCCCTCCACGAGCTCGGCGGTCACCGTGCCGCACGCGGCCGGCACGAGGAACAGGACGAGGACCAGGCCGCCGGCCAGGAGCGCCTCGGCGGGCCCGGTGGAGCGCCGGGCGACGATCCACCCGATCAGCGCCGCGCAGAGCAGACCGAGCACCAGCGCGCCCACGGCGAGGCCGGGGCCCATGTCGGCGAGCTCCGACAGTCCGAAGGTGTGGCGCACTCCCAGCTGGTCCTCGCCGACCAGCATCCAGCCGTTCCACTGGACCGGCACGGCCCAGGCCAGGCCGAGCAGGTAGACCGCCAGGTTGGGCAGCAGGGCCAGGACGACCACCGCGTCGTCACCGCCCGGTCCGGGGCCGCTCCCGGGCAGCACGTCCACGTCCAGCAGGGCCAGCAGGAGCAGCACCGCGACGACCGTGCCGCACAGCGCCAGGACGGCGGCCATGGCCCGCACGGCGGTGCCGCCGGCCCGCAGCAGCAGATCCGGCCCCGGCCGGGTCGCCCGCCACCCGGCCAGTTCCTCGCGCCCCGCCACCGCGGCGACCACGACCACCGCGGCGAGCAGCGCGACGAGCGCCGCGCGCAGGGGGGAGACGGTGACGGACAGCTCCCCGGACCCGCCGGACCCGGCGAACAGGGCCAGCAGCAGGACGCCGACGGCGGTCAGCAGCCCGGTGCGGAGAGCGGCCTCGACCGCCCCGCCGCGGCGGGCGGCCCGTCGCGGCGGGGCGCCCGGCGCGGGGACGGACCCGCCGGTGGCGGAGCTCGGCGGTGACGGAACGGTGGCCGCCCCGGCGGCGAGGCGGGCGCGGGTGACACGGCCGGCCAGCCAGAGGCCGAGCAGCCACAGGAGGGCGGCGGCGAACGGGACCCCGGAGATCTCGACGGCGTAGCCGCCCGCCACGATCATCGCCATCCCGCCGCCTTCATGCCGCAGCTCGATCCCGCCCGCGCCGAGGCCCTGCAGCAGCAGGGCGAGGAGGCCCCGGATCCCGCCCGCCGACTCCTCGGAGGACATACCGACCACCTGCAGCACGACCCCGACCGCCACCGCGGCTCCCAGCAACAGCCCCAGTGGAATCAGCGCGGCCGTCGCCGCCCCGGCCCAGTCCCCGCCGATGAACCGCTCCAGAAACGATTCCCCGGCCCGCGCCGCCGGGGGTGCGGTGGGGGCCGGCGGGGCGGAGGGCGCGGGTGGCACCGGAGGCGCGGAAGGTGCCGTGGCGGGCGCGGGTGGTGCTGGGGGCGCGGAGGGTGCCGGGGGTATGGAGGGCTTCGCGAGCCTGGCGGACTCCCCCGGCTCCCCCGCCTCGGCCGCGCCCGCGGTCGAGGCCGGTTCGCCGGTCGAGGGAGGTCCCGCCGACGCGGCCGGCACCGAGGGCGCCGAGGATTCCACCGGTGTGCCCGGCCCCGAGGGACCGGCGGTCGCCGGAGAGGCCGTCGCGGAGGCCGAACCGGCGGAGTCGTCCGCGCCGGCGGCTGGGCCCGCACCTTCGACAGGGCCGGACCCGGAAGAGGAGGCCGCCCCGGCGGACAGGTCCGAGTCGTCACCGGCGGCAGCAGCCGAAGTCGTCGAGGACGCGGCGAGGGAGCCCGGAGCCGTCGAGGGCTCCGCGGGGGCGGGCGGCGGAACGGATGGCTTCGGCGGTGGTTCGATCGGAGCCGCGGGCGGGGACACGTCCGGCGGGGCTGACGGACGCGGCGGCTCCGCCGGGGGCTCCGGTGGCGTGGGGACCGCACCGGCCGGCGGGGCCGGCGGGGGCCCCGCGATCACCGGGGCCGCGCAGTTCGCGCAGAAACGCGCCCCGTCGGGCCCCGCGACGCGGCATCGCGGGCAGAACGTGGCCATGGGTACCGCCCATCCTGAAGGAGTCGACTGCCCCTTCGGACACCGGGGCGCGCCCTACAGTTCCCCCAAAGCCCGTTCCCCGTAACCGGGTTGACGAACAGGGCCGCGAGTCCCGCAGCGGAAACCGCTCAGTCCCGCTTGAAGCCGCGGTGCAGGGCCACCACGCCGCCCGTGAGGTTGCGCCACGCCACGTCGCTCCAGCCGGCCTTCACCAGACGCGAGGCGAGCGCCGGCTGGTCGGGCCACTCCTGGATCGACTCGGCCAGGTACACGTAAGCGTCCGGGTTGGAGGACACCGTCCGGGCCACCGGCGGGAGTGCCTTCATCAGGTACTCCATGTAGACGGTGCGGAACGGCGCCCACACCGGCCGGCTGAACTCGCAGATCACCACGCGCCCGCCCGGCTTGGTCACCCGGTACAACTCGGCGAGCGCGGTGTCCGTGGCCTGCACGTTGCGCAGGCCGAAGGAGATGGTGACGGCGTCGAACGTGTCGTCCTTGAACGGCAGCTTCGTCGCGTCCCCGGCCGTGAACGGCATCCACGGGTGGCGTTCCTTGCCGACCCGCAGCATGCCGAGGGAGAAGTCGCACGGCACCACGTAGGCGCCGGCCTCCGCGAACGGCTGCGAGGAGGTGGCCGTGCCGGCCGCCAGGTCGAGCACCTTCTGCCCCGGGCGCGCGTCGACCGCCTTGGCGACCTCCTTGCGCCAGAGCCGTGCCTGGCCCAGGGACAGCACGTCGTTGGTGAGGTCGTACCGCTTCGCCACGCCGTCGAACATCGAGGCGACTTCGTGCGGCTGCTTGTCCAGGGATGCGCGGGTCACGCCGCCCATTGTTGCAGCCTCCCTCCGGCCCGGCGCGGACGCCCCGGCCGGTGACCGGGGCTCCCCGCGCAGCCGCTCACCGGCAGTCGACTCGCCCGCGGGAAACCGCAGGCCGGTGGCGCGGAGCCGAAGGCACTACTGGCGAGGGCCGTCCGCCCCCTGACCGCCCGCCCCCTGACCGTCAGCGGCGGCGGAAGACCAGGCGGCCGGCGAGGACCGTGGCGAGGCAGGAGCCGTCGGCGGCGCGGACCACGAAGTCGGCGTTGCGCACCGGGGCGACCTCGAGGAGGCGGGGCAGCAGTTCCGCGGCGCGGTCGCCGAGGCGGGTCACGCCCATGCCGGAGCGCTGGACGATCGTGGCGATCGCCGGGTCGGTGAAGGGGCCCTCCATCATCACGGTGCCGCGGGCCAGCAGGCGCTGGACGCCGCGCCGGGCGCTCTGGCGGAGTCGGGTGGCGGTCATCGGGAGCGCGGCGAACGCCTCGCCGGTGAGCGGTTCGGCGCCGAGTTCGTCCGCCTCGCGGGGGTCGGGCCAGTAGGCGCGCTCCAGCAGGGCGGGGCCGTCCGGCTCGTGCCGGCCCGGCTCCAGGACGCCCTCCCACGCGCGGACCCGGATCTCCGGGGTCCGCCCGGCCACGCCCGCGGGGTCGTCGCCCTCGGCCCGGGAGAGCCGGGCGTGGTCGGCGCTCAGCAGCTCCTCGTACGGGCCCGCCGCCACGACGTGGGGCGTCGCGACGAGCACCGCGCAGCCGGGCTCCACCGGCCCGCCCACCGTGCGACGGACGCCCAGCGAGGGCCGGTGGATCGTCAGCAACGCCCCGGCCTCAGCGCGCGTCGACGATCTGGAGCTCCGGGTGGGCGATGCCGCGGTCGATCGCCGTGGAGGAGATGTGCGAGGTCACGCGGTCGCCGTCGCCCGGGTCGTTCGCCGGGTCGTCGTGCACGACGAGGTGCTCGTAGGTGGTCGCCCGCTGCGCCGGGACGCGGTCCGCGGCGCGGATCAGGTCGATGATCTCCTGGCGGTTGGAGCGGTGGCGGGCGCCCGCGGAGGAGACCACGTTCTCCTCCAGCATGATCGACCCCAGGTCGTCCGCGCCGTAGTGCAGGGAGAGCTGGCCGACCTCCTTGCCCGTGGTCAGCCAGGAGCCCTGGATGTGGACCACGTTGTCCAGGAAGAGCCGGGCGACCGCGATCATCCGCAGGTACTCGAAGAGCGTCGCCTGCGTGCGGCCCTTCAGGTGGTTGTTCTCCGGCTGGTACGTGTACGGGATGAAGGCGCGGAAGCCGCCGGTGCGGTCCTGCACCTCGCGGATCATCCGCAGGTGCTCGATGCGCTCGGCGTAGGTCTCGCCGGTGCCCATCAGCATGGTCGTGGTGGACTCCACGCCGAGGCCGTGCGCGGTCTCCATGATCTCCAGCCAGCGCTCGCCGCTCTCCTTCAGCGGGGCGATCGCCTTGCGCGGCCGCGCGGGCAGCAGCTCGGCGCCGGCTCCGGCGAAGGAGTCCAGACCGGCCCGGTGGATCCGGGTGACGGCCTCCTCGACGGAGACGCCGGAGATCCGGGCCATGTGATCGACCTCGGAGGCGCCCAGCGAGTGGATGACCAGCTGCGGGAAGGCGTCCTTGATGGCCTTGAAGTGCGACTCGTAGTACTCGACGCCGTAGTCGGGGTGGTGCCCGCCCTGGAACATGATCTGCGTGCCGCCGAGTTCGACCGTCTCCGCGCAGCGGCGCAGGATGTCGTCGAGGTCGCGCGTCCAGCCCTTCTTGGTGTCCTTCGGGGCCGCGTAGAACGCGCAGAACTTGCACGCCGTCACGCACACGTTGGTGTAGTTGATGTTGCGCTCGATGATGTACGTCGCGATGTGCTCGGTACCGGCGAACGTGCGGCGGCGGGCGGCGTCGGCGGCCTGGCCGAGGGCGTGCAGCGGGGCGTCGCGCAGGAGGGCGACCGCCTCCTCGGGAGTGATCCGCCCACCGTCGGCGGCGCGGTCCAGCACAGACTGAAGTTCGGCCTTCTCGGTCACCGATGCGTCCCTTTCGTCAAGGGTTTGGACGGACCGCATCAGCCTACGCCAGGGGTGCGAGGGACCGGACTTCGCCTGTGGACAACCGGTCCGGCCCGAGGTCAGACGCCCTGGGCCATGGCGGCGTACGCCCCGGTCAGCAGGCCGAGGAAGGCGCCCGCCAGCAGGAACGGGCCGAACGGCATCTCCGTGCGGCGGCCGCCCCGGCGCAGGACCACCAGGCCCAGGCCGTACAGCCCGCCGAGCAGGAACCCGGCGAAGGCCCCGAGCAGCAGCACCCCCCAGCCGTACCAGCCGAGCACCGCCCCGGTGGTGAGGGTGAGTTTGACGTCCCCGAACCCCATCCCCTCCGGGCTGACCAGGTGCAGCACCAGGTGTCCCGCGGCCAGGGCCGCCGCGCCGAGCAGCGCGCCCGTCCAGCTGCCGCCGTGCTCGGGCAGCAGCGCCGCGACGCCGAGGAGGAGCAGGGCGGCCGCGGCGCAGGGCAGGGTCAGCACGTCCGGCAGCCGGTGCACCCGGGCGTCCACGGCGGCCAGCAGCACGCCCACGGGCACCAGCAGCAGCCACACCAGCAGCTCCGGCCGCGGCCCGGTGGCCGCCGCGACGGCGGCACAGAGGAGGGCGGTGACGACGGGCAGGGCCACGCGGCCGCCGCCGTACGGGCCGGGGCAGCTCCGGCAGCGGGCGGCGCCGAGCCAGCCGGGCAGCGGATGCCCGGCGGGGCACGCCGCCCGCCACGGCGCCTCCGGCACCACCGCCAGCCGGTACGCGGGCCTCCCGGCCAGCACCCCGGCCGCCGCTCCCCACCCTGCCGCGATCACCGTCGGCCACAGCTCGGTCGTCACCCGGCCAGCCTAGGCCGGGCAGGCACGGAGGGGGACGCGGCGGTCAGAAGCAGGCGAGTTGTTCGCCCACCGGCTCCGGCAGCAGGACCTCCCACACTCCGTGCATCCGGGACCGCCATGTCCTGCCGCGAGCGCCCTCCCAATCCTCCACCAAGTCGGACGGCTCGGTGAGAACGCGCTCCACCGCCTCGGCAGCGAGCACGCGCAGGTGGGCCAGGCAGGGCAGCGGTTCCTCCGGGCCACAGTCGCCGGTCACCGACGCACCCCGCGGGCACTGGGCGGCGACCAGGGCGGCCGCCGCCAGGGCCTTCTCACCGGTGTCGCCGTCGCAGTACACCGTCGCTTCCGTCCGAGCGGCCCGCAGGAGCACGGCTCGCACCATGCCGGCCCGCTCCCCCGACGGCGCGTCGTCGAGGTCGCCGCAGAAGTCCGCCGCGGTGTCGTTGTCGAACGGACCGGTGTCCCAGGTGCCCATGCGCTGCCCCTCCGGGGTCGGAAGGTGCGGGTCCCTCCCGCACGCCGCGCATGCTGGCACCCGGCACCGACAGCACCGCCGCGCTACGGCTGCAGCAGGTCCACCTTCACGTCCGCCGGGAAGCCCGTGGTGGGGCCGACGCGGCGGGCGAACTCGGTGACCGCGCCGAGCTGTTCCGGGCCGAAGCGGAAGTCCAGGGTGGTGAAGTACCGCTCCAGGAGCTCGGCGTCGAAGGCCTCCCAGCGGGCGGCCTGCTCTGCGACCTTGGTGACCTCCTCCAGGGAGAGGTCGCGGGAGGCCAGGAACGCCTCGTGGACGCGGCGGGTGAGGTCCGGTTCGCGTTCCAGGTAGTCGCGGCGGGCGGCCCAGACGGCGAAGACGAACGGGAGGCCCGTCCACTCCTTCCACAGCGTGCCGAGGTCGTGCACCGCGAGTCCGAGCCGGGGCGCGTCGTGCAGGCTGGCCCGCAGCGCGGCGTCGCCGATCAGCACGGCGGCGTCGGCCTCGAGCATCATCGCGCCCAGGTCCGGCGGGCAGGTGAAGTACTCGGGGGTGACGCCGAAACGCTCCTGCAGCAGCAGCTGCGCCAGCCGCACGGAGGTCCGCGAGGTGGAACCGAGGGCGACCCGGGCGCCGTCGAGCTGGTCCAGCGGCAGTTGCGAGACGATCACGCAGGACATCACGGGTCCGTCGCAGCCGACCGCGATGTCGGGGAAGGCGACCAGTTCGTCGGCGTGCTTCAGGAATTCGACGAGGGTGATCGGGCCGATGTCGAGGTCGCCGGCCACCAGCTTCTCGCTGAGCTTCTCCGGGGTGTCCTTGGTCAGCTCCAGGTTGAGGAGCGTGCCTGTTCTCGCGAGCCCCCAGTAGAGGGGCAGGCAGTTCAGGAACTGGATGTGGCCGACGCGCGGCCGGATGCGAGAATTGTCCACATCGCGAGACTAGACCCCGTCCGGCGCAACCCGGCGTTCAGGGTGCGCCCGCGCGCGCCCCTGCTTCCGATGCCGGCCGAGCGACCCGTCCACCACCGGATCGCCCACATGGCGGAACCCCTCCGTCAACCCCGATCTGCGCTTTTTATGCACACGAGTGACGTGATCTTGGCCTCTCTTGATTCCCGGCCCGTGCGTGCTAGGCTCGCAGCAAGTTGCAGTTTGGTTTCCCTTGCAGTACAGAGCCTGCGGAGCATGTGACCGCGGGCTCTCGTCGTTTTCAGACTTCGCAGTTGTTTCGGACACTTGCAGGTTCTGGAGCAGGGCAACCCTTTGGGCCCAAGGAGGGCTTATGGCTACCGGAACCGTGAAGTGGTTCAACGCCGAAAAGGGCTTTGGCTTCATTGCCCAGGAAGGCGGCGGCCCCGACGTCTTCGTCCACTACTCCGCGATCAACGCGAGCGGCTTCCGCTCGCTCGAGGAGAACCAGGCGGTGACCTTCGACGTGACCCAGGGTCCGAAGGGCCCGCAGGCGGAGAACGTCACCCCGCAGTAAGCCTCCGGCTCGAAGTGAGCCCGATGCTCTGCTCCGGTTGAGTTGATTCCGGAACGAGTGCAGTACCCAAGGAGCCCCCTGCCGGTCATGACCGGCGTCCGGGGGCTCCTGCCTTTCCGCCCGGGCGGGCGGTCCGACGCGGACCGCCCGCCCGACGCGCGTCTCAGGCCTTCTCCAGGATCGCCGTGACGCCCTGGCCGCCGGCCGCGCAGACGGAGATCAGGCCCCGCGCCGGGCCCTCCCGCTCGGCGAGCAGCTTGGCCAACGTGGCGACGACCCGGGCGCCGGTGGCGGCGAAGGGGTGCCCGGTGGCCAGCGAGGAGCCGGCGACGTTCAGCCGGTCCCGGTCCACCGGCGCCAGCCCCTGCTTCTCCCAGGCGGCCAGCGTGGCCAGCACCTGCGAGGCGAACGCCTCGTGGATCTCGACCAGGTCGAAGTCCTCGATGCCCAGCCCGGCGCGCTCCAGCATGCGCGGCACCGCGTACGCGGGAGCCATCAGCAGGCCGTCGCCACCGGCGTCGCCACCGCCGGCCCCCTCCCCGCCACCACCGGTGACGTCTCCGTGCACGAAGTCCACGGCCGCCGTCTCGTAGGCGGTCAGGTAGGCGAGCGGCTTCAGCCCGCGGGCCCGCGCCCACTCCTCGCTCGCCAGCAGCACGGTGGCCGCGCCGTCGGTGAGCGGCGTGGAGTTGCCCGCCGTCATCGTCGGGTTCGGACCGTCCAGGCCGAAGACCGGCTTGAGCGTGGCCAGCTTCTCCACCGTGGAGCCCGGCCGCAGGTTCTGGTCGCGCTCCAGGCCCCTGAAGGGCACCACCAGGTCCTGGAAGAAACCGCGTTCGTAGGCGGCGGCCAACTTGCGGTGGCTGGCCGCGGCCAGTTCGTCCTGCGCCTCGCGGCCGATGCCCCAGGCCCGGGCGGTGACCGCCGCGTGCTCACCCATCGACAGGCGGGTGCGCGGCTCCGCGTTGCGCGGGACGTCGGGCACCAGGTGGGACGGGCGCACCTTGGTCAGCGCCTTGAGGCGCGCGCCCGGGGACTTCGCCCGGCGGGCCTCCAGGAGGATCCTGCGCAGCCGGTCGTTCAGGGCGAGCGGCGCGTCGCTGGCGGTGTCGGCGCCGCCCGCCACCCCGGACTCCAGCTGTCCGAGCATGATCTTGTTGGCGACCGCGATCACCGCCTGGAGCCCGGTGCCGCAGGCCTGCTGGATGTCGTAGGCGGGTGTCCGCGCGTCCAGGCCCGAGCCCAGCACCGTCTCGCGCGCCAGGTTGAAGTCGCGGCTGTGCTTGAGGACCGCGCCGGCCACGAACTCGCCGACGGCGCCGGGCTCCCGCAGTCCGTACCGCTCGGCCAGCCCGTCGAGCGCGGCGGTCAGCATCTCCTGGTTGGAGGCGGTGGCGTAGGGGCCGTCGGAGCGGGCGAAGGGAATGCGCGTGCCGCCGACGACGGCGACGCGGCGGGTCACCGGGGGCTGCAGGGAATCGCTCATCTCGGCCTGCTCCTTACCTTGTTCGTCGGGCCGCCCTAGCATCGACGGCCTACCACTGGTCCTGCCCGGCCCGTCGGCCCGGCACGCAGGGCCTTACCATCGGTAACCTTACTGCAGAGTAAGCCCACCCCGTCCGTACAGCACATGCCTGGGAGCCCCCACATGGCCGACCGCTATCAGAGCTTCACCCGGACCGCGCCCGGCCGCTTCCTCACCAAGCGGCTGGGCCTGCCGCAGCCCGCCGCGTTGCGCCGGTGGTCGGCCGAGCAGCCGTCGCTGGACGGCCCCGTGCTCCACCTGACGGCCGGGAAGCCGACCGTCGACCTGGCCCCGGTCCTCGCCCACACCGGGCTGGACGTGCGCACCGGCGGCGTCGATCGGCCCGCCGCGGTGGTGGTCGACGCCACCGGCGTGCGCACCGTGGAAGGGCTGGCGGAGGTGCACGCCGCGCTGCACCCCGTGGTCCGCGCGATCGCCGACTCCGGCCGGGTGGTCGTGCTCGGCGCCCCCCTCGACGCGGCCGACCACCACCAGGCGGCGGTCCAGCAGGGCCTGGAAGGCTTCGTCCGCTCCCTCGGCAAGGAGATCGGCCGGGGCAGGACCGTCAACCTGGTCCGCCTCACCGACGCCGCCTCCGCCGAGTCCACGCTGCGGTTCCTGCTCTCGCCGAAGTCGGCGTTCGTGGACGGCCAGGTGATCGAGGTCGACGTGGCCGAGCCGGCCGTCCCCGGGGACTGGGACCGTCCCCTGGCCGGCCGGACCGCGCTGGTCACCGGAGCGGCGCAGGGCATCGGCGCGTCCGTCGCGCGGACCCTGGCGCGGGACGGCGCCCACGTGGTCGTGCTGGACGTTCCGCAGGCCGAGGAGGAGGCCCGCGCCCTCGCCGAGCGCCTGGGCGGGACGGCCCTCGGGCTGGACATCACCGCCGCGGACGCCGCCGACCGGATCGCCGCGGTGCTGCCGGAGGGCCGCCTGGACGTGCTGGTCCACAACGCGGGCATCACCCGCGACCGCCGCCTGGTCAACATGCCGGCCGACCGCTGGGCCTCGGTCCTCGACGTCAACCTGGCGAGCGTGCTGCACACCACGGACACGCTGCTGGCGCAGGGGCTGATCCCGCGCGGCGGCCGGATCACCGCGACCGCCTCCATCGCGGGCATCGCCGGCAACTCCGGGCAGACCAACTACGCGGCCAGCAAGGCCGGCATCGTCGGCCTGGTCCGCGCGCTGGCGCCGCGGGCGCTGGCCGAGCACGGGGTCACGGTCAACGCGGTGGCGCCCGGTTTCATCGAGACCAGGATGACGGCGGCGGTCCCGCTGATGATCCGGGAGGCCGGGCGGCGGATGAACTCGCTGGCCCAGGGCGGCCTGCCGGTGGACGTCGCGGAGACCCACGCCTGGTTCGCGAACCCCGCCTCCGGGGGCGTCAACGGCCAGGTGGTCCGGGTCTGCGGCCAGAGCATGCTGGGAGCGTGAGGGAGATGACCGAGGCGATATCCGGGCCCGGCCCCGGGGCCGGGCCCGAGGAGTCGCACAACGTGGTGCTGACCCGGGCGCCGGCGCTGGCGCCGCTGCTGGCCCGTGGTGCGCTGCTCTCCCCCACCAAGCGGCCGCGGCCCGACGCGCCGTTCCCCCGCACCCGGCTGGTGCTGCCCGCCGTGCGCGCGGACGCGGGGCGGCTGGCCGCGTACGAGCGGATCTGCGGGTTCGACGCGGACGGCACGCTGCCGGTGACCTACCCGCACGTGCTGGGCTTCGCGCCCACGATGCGGCTGATGAGCGAGCGGGCCTTCCCGTTGCCGGTGCTGGGGCTGGTGCACACCTCGATCGAGGTCACCCGGCGGGCCGCGATGCCGGCGGACCGGGCGTACGAGATCGCCGTGCACGTGGCGGGGCTGGCGCCGCACCGCCGGGGCACGGAGGCGACGGTCGTCACCGAGGCGCGGGCGGACGGCGAGCCGGTGTGGGAGTCGCGGAGCACCTACCTGGCGCGGCACCGGGCCGACCCGCCGGCGGGGGCCCGCGAGGAGGGCGACGACCGGCCGGAGCCGGAGGCCCTCGCGGAGCGGGAGGAGCGCCCCAAGCCGGCGGAGCGCGAGGCAATGCCGGTGGCCGCCGAGTGGCGGCTGGCGGGTGACCTGGGGCGGCGGTACGGGGCCGCGTCCGGGGACCGGAACCCGATCCACCTCACGGCGGCGACGGCCCGGCTCTTCGGGTTCCCCCGGGCCATCGCGCACGGCATGTGGACGGCGGCGCGGTGCGTGGCGGCGCACGGGATGCCGGAGGCGGGGCGGGTGACGGTGCGGTTCAGGGCACCGGTGCTTCTCCCCGGCACCGTCGCGTACGGCGAGTCCGGCGACCGGTTCGAACTCCGCGGGCGCGACCGCCTCCACCTCGAGGGCGAGACCTCGCCCCTTCAGTAGGAGCCGCAGGGACCCCGCACCGCGCCCTCAGGCCGGTGGCGGGGTCCACGGGCGGCCCGCGGTGAGGTCGCCGAGGCCGGCCCAGGCGAAGTTCATCAGCGTCGCGGCGGCCTGCCGCGCGGAGACCCCGTCCGTGGTGTTGGCCCAGGCGGCGAGCGACTCCGCCGCCCCCACCAGTGCCTCCGCCAGCCCGGCGACCTCCCGCTCGGGCAGGTCCGGGTCCCGGTGCGCCGCCCGCGCCTCCACCGCGATCAACTGCGTGACGAAGACGACCAGTTCCGCGCGCATCGCGGCGACCTCCGCCGCGAACGGCTCGCCGTGCGTGCGGGCCTGCACGTGCAGCACGGCCCAGCCGTCCGGGTTCTCGGCGGTGTAGCGGAAGAACGCGTGCAGCCCTTCCCAGAGTTGCCGGTCGGCGGAGAGCGCGGGGTCGGCGACGCCCTCCCGGACCGCCTCGGTGAGGGCCTTCGCCTCACGGCGGATGCACGCCGTGAACAGGTCCTCCTTGGAGTTCAGGTACAGGTACACCAACGGCTTGGAGACACCGGCGAGTTCGGCCACCTCGTCCATCGAGGCGCCGCGGTAGCCCTGGCGGCCGAACACCCGGACGGCGGCGTCCATCATCTGTCGTTCGCGTTCCGCCCGTGGCAGCCGTCGGGTCCGCACCGCTCCCTCAACCATGCGGCAACCATAACGAGGCCCCGGTGGATCCACCGGGGCCTCGTCGGTAAAAGGAACGCCTGGCTCGGGCGTCAGCCCACCGTGACCTTGTCACGGTCGGCGGGAGCCGGCTCGGCGAGGGCGTGCCGCAGTTTCTCCCCCTCGATGTCGAGGTCCGGCAGCGCGCGGTCCAGCCACTTCGGCAGCCACCAGGCGCCGCGGCCCAGCAGCGACATGATCGCCGGCACCAGCGTCATCCGCACCACGAAGGCGTCGATCAGGACGCCCACCGCGAGCGCGAAGCCGATGGACTTGATGATCGGGTCGTGGGCGAAGACGAAGCCCGCGAACACGGCGGTCATGATCAGCGCCGCCGCGGTCACCACCCGGGCGTTGTGGCCGAGGCCGCTGACCGTGGCCTGGCGCGCGGAGGCGCCGTGCACGAAGTCCTCACGCATCCGGGAGACCAGGAAGACCTCGTAGTCCATGGCCAGGCCGAAGAGGATGCCGATGAGGATGATCGGCAGGAAGCTGACCAGCGGCCCCGGGGTGTCCACGCCCACCAGGTCGGCGAGGTGACCCTGCTGGAAGACCGCCGTGGTCAGTCCGAAGGTCGCGCCGACGGTGAGCAGGAAGCCGAGCGCGGCCTTGACCGGCACCAGCACCGAGCGGAAGACCAGCATCAGCAGCAGCACCGACAGGCCGACCACCAGCAGCAGGTAGACCGGCAGCGCGTCGGCGAGCTTCTCGGAGATGTCGATGCCGATCGCGGTGACGCCGGTCAGTGCCACGTCGGCGCCCTGGACGTCGGCGACCTTGCCGCGGATGGCGTGGACGGTGTCCTCGGTGGCCGTGTCGGTGGGCCCGGTGGTCGGGACGACGGCGACCAGGGCCGTCGTGCCGTCCTGGTTGAACTGCGGCGGGGCGACGGCCGCGACGCCCTTGACGTCCTTGACCAGGGTCGTGACGTCCTGCACCGCGGCCTTGGTGGCGGCCGGGGTGTCGGCGGCGACGACGGCCATCAGGCGGCCGTTGAAGCCGGGGCCGAAGCCCTCGGCGGTCAGGTCGAACGCCTGCCGCTCGGTGGTCTCGACGGCGGCGGTGCCGGCGTCCGGCAGCGCCAGGTGCATGTCGCGGGCGGGCAGCGTCAGCGCGGCCAGACCGGCGACACCGATCACCAGGATCGGGATGCGCAGCTTGAGCGCCAGGCGGCCCCAGGTGTGGCCGAAGCCCTGCTTCACCTCGACGGTGCCGCCCTCCTCGCGCTTCTCGGCGACGGAGTCGCGCAGCTTGCGCGGCAGGATCCTGTCCCCGGCGAAGGCGAGCACCGCCGGGAGCAGGGTGAGCGCGACCAGCACGGCCACCGCGACGGTCGCCGCCGCGGCCAGGCCCATGGCCGACAGGAACGGGATGCCGACGATCGACAGACCGGCCAGCGCGATGACGACGGTGGCGCCGGCGAAGACGACCGCGGAGCCGGCGGTGCCGATGGCCCGTCCGGCCGCCTCGCGCCGCTCCATGCCCTCGACGAGGAAGCCGCGGTAGCGGGAGGTGATGAAGAGGGAGTAGTCGATGCCGACGGCCAGGCCCAGCATCAGCGCCAGCACCGGGCTGGTGCTGTTGAGCTCGACGAACCCGGTCAGCGCGTACAGGCCGGCCATGCCGACGCCCACGCCCACCAGGGCGTTGAGCAGCGTCATGCCCGCGGCGACCAGCGAGCCGAAGGTGACCACCAGGACCACGGCCGCGATCACCACGCCGATCGCCTCGGTGGAGCCGATCTCCGGCGGGGTCTGGGCGAGTTCGCCGCCCACCTCGACGCGGACCGTGCCGTCCTCGCCGTCGTACTTCTCGGGCAGGTCGGCGTAGGCCTCGCGCTGCTCGTCGGTGATGTCCGCGATCTCGTCCTCGAACTGGACCTGGACGAGCGCGTAGCGGCCGTCCTGCGAGATCGAGCGCGTCTGGAACGGGTCCATCGCGGCGACCACGTCGGGTATCGCGGCGGCGTCCTTCACGACCGGCGCGACGTCGGCGGGGGTCAGCTTCTCGTCGGAGGTGACCACCACGGTGCCGGTGGCGCCCGCGGCCTGCGGGAACTGCTTCTGCAGTGCGTCCATCGCGCGCTGGGACTCGGTCCCCGGCATCCGGAACGCGTTGGTGGTGGTGCCCATGAAGGCCGCCGCCGCACCGCCCATCAGGGCGAGCAGCAGCAGCCACACGGCCACCACCAGGCCGCGGCGCCCGAAGCACGCGCGGCCCAACCGGTAGAGCAAGGTCGCCATGGGAGAGGGGCCCTTCTTCTAGTTCTTCCCGAGCTCTGTATCGAGGCCGGCCCGGTCGGGGCCGAGGTCGAGCGTGCGGAGCGCGCCGGTGAGCAGCGCCTCGCGCAGGGTCCGGTCGTCGTACGGCAGGTCGGCCGCGCCGGTGGCGAAGATCCCGCCGAGGGCGATCGAGGCGGCGATGCGGTCCCGTGGATCGGTGGAGCGTCCGGCGACGGCGTCGATCAGCCGGTCGCGGACGCCGTCGATGGTCTCCACGCCCAGGTCGGGCAGGCAGGAGACGTCGGCGAGGTTGTCGAAGAGCAGCTTGATCTCGCGCCGGAAGCGCAGCGTGATGCCGACGAAGGAGTGGATCGCGGTCACCGCGGCCTCCTCGCCGTCCAGCTCCGCCAGCCGGGCGTCGAGGTCGAAGACCTCGTTGCCCACCGGCATCAGCAGCTCGGTGAGGATCGCCTCCTTGTTGCTGAAGTGGTAGAGCAACGACGCCTTGGAGCAGCCCACGTCGGCGGCGATGTCCGCGAGGGACGTGCCGCGGAAACCGCGGGAGACGAACAGGCGCAGGGCGGAGGCGAGCAGTCGCTCGTGCAGCCCGCTGGACGTGCGTGCCATGACCTCACGGTAACTGTCCGAACGGTCAGCTCTGACCGTTCGGACAGGCGGGCCGGTGTGTGTTCCCTCACGGTTTCGCCCGGACGGCGCCTTTGCCCCCCGTGACGGCCGAAGGGCCCCCAAGCCCCCCACGGGGGGAGGGGGGCGTAGGGGGGGCGCGGGGGCGGGGGCGCGGGCGGGGGCGGCCATCAGCACCCGCGCCGGGAC